>DATIGQ010000188.1 GCA_035454605.1 Terriglobales bacterium | reverse complement strand
GCGCCCACGATCACGTCGATCTTGGCCAGCTTGTAAGTGCGCGTGGTTACACCTTTCTCCACCACCGAGGCCTGCAGGTAGAACTGCATCCAGGGAGCGATGGTGGCCCCGATCATGGCGGTGACCATGTAGAGGTATCCGGCATCCATGAAGGGCATGCGCGTGGGGCGGGGCACGGTGCTGAACAGCGCCTCCAGCCAATGCGGACGCGAGAGCACCGCGGCTCCGATGTAAGCAATATAGAAAAAGGACGCAATCAGGAAAATCTTCTCCACGCTCTTGTACGTGCCCTTGACGACCAGCAACCACACCAGCACGGCGGCGATGGGGACGGAGACGAACTTGGGGATGTTAAACAGCTCAAGACTGGAAGCGACGCCGGCGAACTCGGCCACGATGTTGCCGAAATTCGTAACCACCAGGGCCAACATCATCAGGAAGGTGATGCGCAGCCCGAACTCCTCGCGAATGAGGTCGCTCAAACCCTTGCCGGTGACCGCGCCCATGCGGGCGGCCATCTCCTGCACCACCACCAGCGCGATGATCATGGGGACGATGGTCCACAGCAGCAGGTAGCCGTAGCGCGCGCCGGCGAACGAGTAGGTGTAGATGCCGCCGGCATCGTTGTCCACGTTGGCGGTGATGAAACCCGGCCCCACCACGGCGAAGAAGAGCAGGATCCGGATCTTCCAGAGTCTGAGCCATCGCATTGGAGCTTCCGTTACTCAAGAGAAGTCACAGAATAAACGCGGCGGGGAGAAGAGGCCACAAGAAAGCGCGCTAAAGTTTGGCGCGCATGAGAGTGATGACGTCGTCGGCGGTGATGACGCCGGTAAGGCTGCCGCTCTTATCCACGACCGGCAGGCTGAGCAGGTTGTACTTGTCGAACAGCTCGAAGATCTCCTTTTCCTTGGCGCCCGCCGGGCACGCGACCGGTTCCACCATCAACTGGCCGAGCTGGGCGTTGGGTGGGGCCAGCACCATGCGCGCCAGGGGGACGACGCCCAGCAGCTTCCTCGCCTGTCCCACCACGTAGATGCCGCTCAGCGTCTCGATGCCGCCCTCATAGTGGCGCAGGAGCTCGATGGCGTCATAGACGCGGGCGGTGCGCGGCATGGCCACGAATTCGGTGGTCATGTGGCCGGCCGCCGTGTCTTCCTCGAACTGCAGGAGCTCGGAGACGTCCTGGCGCTCATAGGGCGCCATCTCCTCGAGGATCACTTCGCTGGTCTCTTCGGGCAGGTCTTTCAGCAGGTTGGCGGCGGCGTCCGGATCCATCTCCTCCACGATGTCGGCGGCCCGGTCGGAGTCCAGCGACTCGACGATGGAAACCTGGAGTTTGGGGTGCACCTCCTCGAGCGCCTCGGCGGCGACTTCCTCGTCCAGGGTCTCGAAGACGGCTTCGCGCTCGGCGGGAGAGAGCTCTTCGACGATATCGGCGATGTCGGCGGGGTGGAGCCGGCCCAGGCGGTCGTGGGAGATCTTCAGCTTCACGCGCCGGGCGGGATCGGTCTCGATCAGATCCACAAAGTCCCAGGGGATGATGCGGGGCGGGATGCGCGCCACCAGTCGCTCCACCAGAAGCGACGGCACCACGCCTCGCAGCAGACGGCGCACCGCCCCACGGGCGCCCACGTCCACTTCCGAGATGCGCAGTACGAGCCCGCCGTTCGAGGGCTTCTGTTCCAGGTCCACGTCATTCACGCGCACCACCTTGCGTCCATGCACGTCGATGATCTGCTGGTCGAGCAGGTCGCGGTCGAGCAGCAGCATGCCTTCGCTCTCAGCGAACGCCGGCCACTGGGCGGAAGGAAGGGCCGCGCGCACGCGTCGGGGCGTGACCGCCGCGATGCCTTCACGCGGCAACAAACGGTCGCCTTCGGAGGTGCGCACCACCAGGCCGTGGATGCGCGCCCGGTCCTCCTGCGGGCAGATGGTCACTTCGCGCACACGTCCGTGCAGGGTGCCGGCGGGTTCTTCCACCGGCACGCCGAGAATCTCCGAAAGCGCCAGAGGTGCCATCGGGCACGATGTTACATGAAATGTAACGGGCCGCAGAGCCTCCGGAACGGGAGGAGCCGAAAAAGGCACGGGCCCGATTCCCGCAACGGCGGCTCATCCATTCGTTGACAACTTCCCGTTCCGAAGGGCAAACTAGCGGATTCCTGTGCAAGCCCTGGGTACGGGTGAGCGGTAGGCTGGAGCGCCTATGGGCGGTTGCGGGCGCCAGACAAGGCAGGTGCGGCAATTCTGGAGAAGACCGACGAGCGCGTCACCTACACGCTAGACTCGACCCTCGACAGCGTGAACACGGCGGAGTTGGCGGCGGCCAGGATAGCCGCCAAGGCCGGGTTCGACGGCGAGAGTTGCGACCGCATCGCCATGGCGGTGCGGGAAGCCACGGTCAACGCGGTGTTGCACGGCAACGCGTACGACCCCAAGAAGAAGGTCACGGTGTCTTATGAGAATACCCGCGGCCGCCTGACCATCCGGGTGGCCGACCAGGGCAAAGGATTGGATGCCAGCAACATCCCCGACCCCCTAAAGCCGGAGAACCTGCTGAAGACGTCGGGCCGGGGGATTTTTTTGATGCGCGCATTCATGGATGAAGTGAATTTCCGGGACTTGAGCCCCGGGACCGAGATCACGCTGGTCAAACAGGTTAGCCCGGGGGAAGGCAAGGAGGAATCCAAGTGAGCATGAAAGCCAGCACGCGGCAGTTGGACGGCATCACGGTGGTGGACTTCAGCGGTCGCATCACGCTGGGCGAAGGCAGCGTGGTGTTGCGCGATACCATCCGCGACCTGCTCAGCAAGGGCAGCAAGAAGATCCTGCTGAACCTAGGCGACGTCACTTATATCGACAGCTCGGGTATCGGCGAGCTGGTCAGCGCCTACACCACGGTGCGCAATGGAGGGGGCGAGCTCAAGCTGCTCAACCTCACCAAGAAGGTCCACGATCTGCTGCAGATCACCAAGCTGTACACCGTCTTTGATATCAAGGACGACGAAGCGACGGCGATCGCCTCCTTCACCAAGTAATCGCTTGCGCGCAGCCGGCCGGCGGATGCCGCCAGCTGCGCGCGGCGCACTCCCACGCTCTGCTCGTCTTCCGCAGGTTCCCTCCGTTCCTCCGCGTTTTCTGCACGCCGGAGCCGGCAAACTCGGCTACACTCTTCCTGGGTCCCCTCGTCTTGACCAGGAGCCGCCGTGCGCTTCGCCCTCCAATTGGTTCTCGCCGTCACCTTCCTGGCGGCTCCGGCCCTTGGCGCGTGCGTTCCCATCGAGCAAGCGCCGGACAAGATCGGCAACGAAACTTGCGTGCAGGGCACCGTAGTCCAGGTGAACCAGGGCAAGAGCGGCACCTGGTTCCTCAACTTTTGTGAGGACTACAGCAAGTGTCCGTTCACGGTGGTGGTGTTTCCCCGCGACCTGCGCAAGGTGGGAGACGTGCGCCAACTCCAGGGCAAGAAGGTAGAGGTCTTCGGGAGGATCAAGAGCTACAAGGGCCGGGCGGAGATCATCCTGAAGGACTCGCGGCAGCTTCGCGGCGAGGCCGCCAAACTTCCTCCGCCGCCCTCCACCTACGACGCCTCGCGCCACGGGCGCTACCGCGCCGGACAGTTCCGCAGCACCCAGCCCCGGCAGACCAAAAGCAAGTCTCAGCGGACCAGCACGGAACTCACCCCTGACAAGCCGCCCGCGGGCGAGGGCGATGCGCAAGCCAGCGACCGCCCGCAATAGAGAAGCCGCTACACCAACCCGCGGCGCAACTCGTCCAGCGAATACTTCGTGTCGCGCCAGATGACGCCGCCGTGCCGCCAGGCGTGAAAGGCAGAGCGCAGCAGGGTGTAAGCAAACAGCAGCCCGGCAACGGGATGCAGCAGGAAGTAGAGCGGGTTGACGCCCAGCGGCGGCGCCATACGGGCGTAGAGCGCGGCAATGGCAGCCACCGCCACCACGTAACCCAGGCGGCTCCAGCCCGTGGCCAAGGGCACTCCCGCGAAAGGACCGATGTTCAGCAGCAGCAGCAGGAAAGCGGCGCCCAGCGTCCGCGGCCATCGGAACAGCATCAAGGCGAACATGTTCTTGGTCAGGTTACGCACCACGCCCATGGCCCCATGCGCCCAGCGAAGCGAGATCAGGCCGGGGCCGATGACATTCCGCTGCGCGAATCCACCCTGTTTGATGAGCTTGCCCAGCTTCATGTCGTCGATCACTTCCAGGCGCAGCGCTTCGTGCGTCCCGATGGCGTCATACGTGCTCCGGCGCACCAGGTTGAAGGCGCCCACGCCCATGTGGTCACGCGTCCTGGGATCGGCCACCTTCCACGGCCGGTGTCCGAAGATGAACAGCGACATGAAGAATGCCGTCATCATGCGTTCCCCCACTGTGTGCAGGTGCACCTCCGGGAAGACGACCAGGTGATCCGCCTTCTCCGCGAGGGAGTAGGCCATGGCGCGACGGAGGGCATCCGGGCGAAAGACCACGTCGGCGTCGGTGAACAGGAGCCAGTCACCCGTGGCCATGGCGGCGGCCTTCCACATGGCATGGTTCTTACCCAGCCATCCGGGGGGCAGCGCGGTGATGTGCAGCGTGCGCAGCCTGCCCGCGGACGCAGTCGCGAGACGATCCAGGATTACGCCGGTGGCGTCGGTCGAGCGGTCATTGACGGCGATCACCTCGTAGTTCTCGTACTCCAGCTCGAGTAGAGATCCCAGAGCCGTCTCCACGTGCTCTTCCTCGTTGCGCGCGGGCACGATGATGGTCACGCGCGGCGCCGGCTCCGGCCGTCGGTCCCACTCCGGCCGGGCGATGTCGGCCACCTGGCGCATGCCCAGACCGATGTCGAGCAGCCGGTGCAGCCACACCAGCCCCAGCAGCCAGCCCAGGACCAAGTGGAAGGTCGCCATCAGAAAGCTCCCTCCAGCCGCGCCCGCCGGGCTTCCGTCTCGTTCACAAAATGCAGCAGTACCAGGCCCACCAGGAAGAAGAAAATGAGCGACAGGATGGCCAGGCGCGAAGATCCCAGCCACTGCTTCACCACCGCGAAGGCCAGCGGTCCCCAGATCGAGGAAAACTTGGAGAAAACGGTGTAAAACCCGAAGAATTCGGCGCTTGCCGATTCCGGAACCATCGAGGCGTAGAACGACCGGCTGAGCGCCTGCGAACCTCCGAGCACGATACCCACGATCATTCCCAGGATGAAGAACTCGGTGGCGGTGGTGATGAAGTAGGCGTAGACCACGACCCCGGTCCAGAGCACGAGTGTGGTCATGATGGTGTGGCGCGTGCCGATGCGTCCGGCCAGGCGGCTGAATACCAGCGCGCCCACCGTGGCCACCCCCTGGATGATCAGCAGCGTGAGCATCAACTTCCACGCCGGAAGTTTCAGCTCCACGGTGCCGTACGTCGTCGCCAGGTTGATCACGGTCTGAATGCCGTCGTTGTAAAGCATGAACGCGACCAGGAAGAGAACCAGGTGCTTGAAGCGGCGCACCTTCATGGTGGTTTTCCAGGTGCGCGAAATGCCCAGAGCAGGATAGGCGACGACTGCGGGCCAGTTCCGGAATCGCTCCGGCAACCGAGCGGTGGCGGGGGCTTCGCGCAGCAGCCGGGCGGTGAACGCCGTGAATCCTGCCCACCACAATCCCGCGGTCACAAACCCGATGCGCACCGCAGTCTCCTGCGAGAGGCCGAGTTTCTCGTGCCCGGCGACCAGCGCCAGTGCGATCCCGAACTGCAAACCGCCGCCCACATAGCCAAAGGCATAACCTTTGCCCGAGACCCAGTCCTGCTTCGCGTCACTCGCGATCTGCGGCAGGAATGCGTCATAGACCACGTTGGCGTTGACGAATCCGATCTGGGCGACAAAGAAGAAGAACATGGTGCGATAGACATCGCCGGTGTGCGTGAAGTACAGCAGCACGGTGAACAGCGCGCCCAGATAGGCAAAGAACAGCAGGAAGCGCTTCTTGGCGGCGGAGAAATCGGCAATCGAGCCCAGCACCGGCGCGCACAGGAAGGCGACGAAGTCGGTCGCTCCCACCAGCAGGCCCCAAAGCGCATCCGCCTCATAGCGCGTGCCGCGAAAGGTGAGGCCGTCCGGTCCCACCACGACACTGGCGAAGTAGATGGGGAGCAGGCCGATGGCGGTCGTGATGTAGGCGCTGTTGGCCCAGTCGTACATGCACCATCCAAAGATGGTGCGGGGGTCATCCTTGCGCGGCGCGGGAGTCGCAGCTTCCGAAGCCATGCGAAGTCAGTGACTATAACACGCGCGTTCGAGAGTCAGCCCCGGTGGCGGCCGCGCGGCCAGCGTGCTTCCACCACCGTGCCGATGCCGCCACGCGGCCGGAATTCGCCGCGCACCACGGCCCACTTGGGCCGCGCCGCTCGGACTACATCCTCCAGCACGCGGTTCACGATGTTCTCCTGGAAGATGCCCAGGTTGCGGTAGGAGAGCAGGTACTCCTTGAGCGATTTCAGCTCCAGGCAGCGGCGGTCGGGAACGTACCGGATGGTGAGCACGCCGAAGTCCGGCAAGCCGGTCTTGGGACAGACGGAGGTGAACTCCGGAATGTCGACCACAATCTCGTAGGACGGGAACTGGTTGGGCCAGGTCTCGATCTCCGGCATGCGGACATCGAGGCCGGCCTTGGCGTGCTCGGCAGTGTAGCGGGGTGTCTTCGGCATGGCTATTTCCCCCACGCCATGCCGTCGGGTTCGTTGCCGGTACTGAAGGTCTGGAGCACTTTGCGCCCGGCGACGTCAATCACCGAAACCAGGTTGGCGTTGGTGTTGGCCACGAAGGCGCGGCGGCCGTCGGGCGTGATAAGAATCCCGACCGGCACGGCGCCTACCAGGACCTCACCGACGCGCTCCCGCGCTTTGGCGTCGAAGACGGCAATGCGGTTCGAGCGCGCATTCGACACCCAGACTTCGCGGCCATCGGGGGTGAACTTCACACGGATGGGCAAGTCGCCGCCGCTGGAGAAGGTGGCGACCACACGGTCGGTGGCCACGTCGATGATGGCGATGTTCCCGGCGCCACGATTGGCCACCCAGACCTCGCGGCCATCGGGAGACACGTCGATGCCTTCAGCGCCCGCGGCAGTGGGTACGGTGGCGACCTTGTCGGAAGCGCGATCGATCACGGTGACGCTGCCCGAGCCAATGTTGGCTACGTACAGCTTCCGTTCGTCGGGCGTGGGCACCACCATATGGCTGACCTGTTGGTTGGTCTTCCATGACTTGAGGATCTTCCCGGTCGAGGCCTCCAGTTCGAGCACAGCCTGGGCGCCTTCACAAGTCACCCACAGGCGGGATCCGTCGCGGCTCACCCAGATGCCGTGCGGTTGGCGGTTTTCGCCCAGATCGTAGGTGGCCTTGACCTTGCGCTCGGTGAGATCGAGCACCGTGATGCTGTTGCCGGGCTCGTTGCGCGGTGGCTCGCCCTGGCGGAATACGCCGAAGCTCCCGTAGTTGGATACATAGAGGTAGCGGCCGTCGGGCGAGGCGGCGGCTTCGTGGGGCCCGCGGCCGGTGGGCAGCTTGGCAAGCACGACGTAGCTCGAGGGATTCACCAGCGCGGCCTCGTGGTCGCTCTTGTTCAGCACGATGAGGACGCTCTCCGCCGCGGCGGGAGGCACCAGGAGCAGCAGGCTGGCCAGCGCCGCTGCCATCTTGCGTAATGTCATCGGTCGGCTCCTTGCGAGTGGAAAGCACACAGCCTACCAGCTTTCGGTTCCAGGCGGCACGCCGGTGAGAATCTGGCGGGCACGCGCGACTGCGGAGGGCATCCAAAGCGCCGAGGGACGGTCACAGACGGCACTGCCCTGATTGGCTATACTGATTGGTAAGACAACTTTCCGCTGGGCATAGCGCTCGGGAGCGTTTTGATTGCACGGTAAACGAATTCAGGTGATGGTGGGCGCAGGCGTGGCCGTGGTCCTGCTCGCGGCCTTCATCTCCTTGCGGCAGACGCGGGTGCCGATCCGCGCCCAGACTCCCGTCCGCAAGGACATCACCAGCACCATCTCCACCAACGGCAAGATCGAGCCGGTGGAGCACTTCGAGGCGCACGCTCCCGCCTCCACTACGGTCAAGCGGGTGCTGGTGCACGAGGGGGACGCGGTCCGGCGCGGACGCTTGCTGCTCGAGCTCGACGACGCCGAGACCCGCGCGGAAGTGGCCCGCACCCTGGCGCAACTGCGCAGCGCCGAAGCCGACCTGGCGGCCATCCGCAAGGGCGGCACGCGCGAGGAAGTGCTGACCAACGAATCCGAACTGGTCAAAGCGCGCGCCGAACTCGATGACGCGCAACGGAACCTGGAAGCGATGCGCAAGCTGCTGGAGCGCCAGGCCGCGTCGCCGGCAGAGGTGGAAGCGGCGGAGAACCGCGCCAAGCGCGCCCAGGCCCAAGTGACGCTGGTCGAACAGAAGCTGGGTAGCCGCTTCTCGCAACCGGAAGTCGCCCGCACCCAGGCCCGCGCGAACGAAGCGCGGGCCGCGTACCAGGCGGCGCTGAATGTCCTGCGCCAGGTCAACGTGGTGGCGCCGCGTGACGGCACCGTCTACTACCTGCCGGTCCGGCCCGGCCAATATGTGAACTCCGGCGACCTGCTGGTGCAGGTGGGCGACCTGCGCCGGGTGCAGGTGCGGGCCTTCGTAGACGAGCCCGAGATCGGGCGGCTGGCCCGTGGCCACAAGGTGATGCTGACCTGGGACGCGTTACCCGGCCGCAACTGGCAGGGGACGGTGACCCGTGTGCCTTCCACGGTCGTGGTGCGGGGCACGCGCACGGTGGGTGAGGTGGTGTGCGAAGTGGACAATCAGGACCTCACGCTCTTACCCAATGTGAACGTCAACGTCACGGTAATCACGGCGCAGCACGGGGGCGTACTCACCGTGCCCCGTGAGGCCGTTCACGTGGAAGATGGCAAGCGTTTTGTGTTCGAGGTGGCAGGCGGACAACTGAAACGGCGCGAAGTCGAGGTGGGCATCTCCAGCCTCACCGACGCTGAAATCATACGCGGCCTCGACGAGAAAACGATGGTAGCGCTGGGCGCCGCCGATTCCGCCGTGCTGCGCGATGGCCAGCCGGTGCGCGTCGAGCCCTAGCCCTGAATCACTTCTCCTGACCGTACTTGCCAGCGAGACGTGTAAGCTGCGCGGCTACGGCCTCCGCGACCGTACTGGGCGCCCGATCGAGGATGATATCCAAGGCGGCATGAAGTTGCTCCGCCGCCTCATCCGTAGTCCGACCGCCGACGCGGGATGACTTCCGCACCGGTCCGGCGTACCACGAAGCGGCACCCTGCCGCCTGCCCACACCGGCCCCCACTGGCACGCTTTCGAAGAGACTCTTCAGCACCTCCTGGCTCAACCCGGCCTGCTCCAGGAAATAC
The DNA here is from genome assembly GCA_035454605.1 of Terriglobales bacterium. NCBI lineage: Bacteria > Pseudomonadati > Acidobacteriota > Terriglobia > Terriglobales > Terriglobales bacterium. Next base: position 39,225 of record DATIGQ010000188.1, on the reverse strand, counting down.
CAGCAATCCTCCACTCGGCCGTGTTCCGCGGCGAGTATCCCCAAGGCTATCCACGCCTCAGCCGGTGGAGGATGGCGCCCGCGCTCCCAGCGCGAGATCGCCATCTGGGAAACGCCCAGATAGCGGCCGAAGCGGGTGCCGCTCCACCCGACGTGCTCCCGCAGGCTCCGGATCCTTTGCCCCCACCCGGTTTCAGACAATCGCGTGATTCCCGCCGATGCTCTTGACATTATAACTATAGAGACTAAACTCTAACGTTATGCAGTCCGCTCGCTGTCGCGCCACCATAACACGGCGCTCGACCGATACGCGCCCCGCGCAATCTGTTGTTTCGTGTCGAGCATTGCACGAGACCGGGCGACCTGCACGAAACCATCGAGAGTGCATATCGTGATTCTCCTGGGACCGTCCGATGCGGTCGAACTGCTCTCACGGCGGGTACGCTACCAAGCCGTACTCCTGAGAGACGGCTCCTGGTTCTGCGTTGCGGACCTGGTCGAGGACAATCTTCGGCTGCAGATCGAAGAAGTTCCAGGTGTTGAGATCCTCCCTCATCCGGGCCGCGGTCATGCCGTTCCGGCCGAGATTTTGACCCGGCTCCTGAATGCCGGGGTCGACGTGGAGCCCGGTGACGAGGCCGGTGACCTCTGCGAGAAAGTCGCGCGCGCATATGGCATGCCTAGTCTGCTGGCGCCGCTGGACTAGGGCCTGGCGCCTGCTGCTGCGCAACGCGTCAACCGCTCAAAGGCAGGCCTCGTCGTCACGGTTTCCTCCGGTGTCCGCGGGTGTCGTTTACAATCCATCCCTGTCCACGAAATCCTGCAGATTCCAAGGTGATCTATGCGAGAGCTGAAACGATTTGGCCTGATCCTCTGGCTGGCGTTCTTCGCGAATCCTGCTTTGGCCGAGCCGGTTCCCTTTCGGCGAGCGCTGGAGTTGGCGGTGCGCAACAGCGGCACCATGGCCATCGCCAACGCCGATCAGGTCCGCGCCGAACACGAGTACCTGGCCACGCGCAACGTCTACCTGCCCCAGCTGGTGGTGGGCTCGGGGCTGGCAGCGACCTCCGGCTTTCCCCTGAGCGTCGAAGGGTCCGCGCCTTCCATTCTCCGGGTGGTTTCCTCCCAGTTTCTCTACAACGCCGCCCAAAGAGAATTCGTGCGCGCCGCCAAGAGCGAGTGGTCCGCGGCCAGCCGCAAGAACGAGGACCGCAAGAACGAGGTGCTGTTGGAGACAGCCCTGGTCTACCTGGAACTGGACAAGCTGAGCAGCGAACTGGCTACGCTGCGGCAGCAGGAAAAAGCGGCCGAGCGCATCGAGCAGATCACCGGGGAACGTGTCGCCGTGGGCGTGGATAGCGAAGTGGAACGCACGCGGGCGAAGCTGGCCACCGCGCGCGTGCGCATGCGCCTGGCTGAAGCGCAGGGAGCCATCGATGTGCTCCGTTTGCGCTTGAGCCAACTCACCGGGCTGCCCCCGGATGCTCTGGAGACCGACGCCGAATCCGTCCCCAATCTTCCGGAAGTGCACCAGGAAGAAAACCTGACCGGGCGAGCACTGGAAAACAATCCGCTGGTGAAGATCGCGGACGAACAGGCCGCGGCCCAGCAATTCCGCGCCAGGGGGGAACGCCGGGCGCTGTATCCCAGCTTCAACCTGGTGGCCCAGTACGCCATGCTGGCACGCTTCAACAATTACGACGACTTCTTCAACCGATTTCAGCGGCACAACGGCACCTTCGGCGTCTCCATCCGCTTCCCTTTCCTCGATTTCACGCAGCGGGCGAGGGCCGAGGCGGCGGATTCAGAATCGGTGATGGCGCAAAAGCGGGCCGAGGGCGTGCGCCAGCAGGTGTCGAGCGAGGCTCTGCGCCTGCAGCGCGCGGTCCGCGAAGCGGCTGCGGCCCAGGAAGTGGCGCGGCTGGAGTACCAGTTGGCGCGCTCCGAAGTGGACGCCGTACAGGGACGCATCGAGGCCGGCACCGCTTCCCTGCGCGACGAGCAGAATGCCCGGCTCAGCGAGGCTGAACGCTACCGCGCCTTCCTCGACGCCAGCTTCGCGCTGGAGAAGGCACAGCTTGAGTTGCTCAAGACCACGGGCCAGTTGGAGGCCTGGGCGACCAAGTAGGTCTAGCCGAACAGTCGCATGAAGCCCGTCGGCGGAAGGTCGGGCACCAAGAGGCGCGCTGGCTGCCCGGCTGCGCGCGCGACTTCTTCCGCGGCGCGGTAGCCGCTGCGCACTGCGCCTTCCATGGTGGCGGGCCAGCCGGTGGCGGTCCAGTCGCCGGCCAGGAAGACGCGCGGCCACACGGTCGCCGCTCCAGGGCGATAGTCGTCCGAACCGGGCAGCGCGGAGTACGTCGCATGCACTTCCTTGATGACCGTGGACTTCACGAGGCGCGCCTCCGCGGCTTTGGGAAAAAACTCCTTCAGCTCAGCGAGGGCCAGTTCCAGGATCTCGTTGCGCGGCTTTTCCACCAGCGACTTCGATGAGCTGACGACCAGTTCCAGGTAGCTACCGTTCCCTTCCCCGGCGCGGCGCTCGAGGATGCGCGACTTGTGGAACATCCACTGGATGGTGCGATCGAGCAGCACGGCGTGGTCGAGGTCGGTGACCTCGCGGTCGAACCAAAGGTGGATGCCGGTGATGGGCGAGGTCTCAAAGCGCCCGAGCTGCGCGCGCAGGGGCTCGGCCTCAGGCTGCGCCGGCAGCAGGCGCGCCGCCACGTCGAAGGGCACTGCCAGCACGGCGAAATCGGTGCGCAAGTCGCCCACCGAAGACCGCAGCAAAACGCTATCGGCCTGCGGCTCGAATGACTCCGCGGTCGAGCGCAGGCGCACCTGCCCGCCTCGCGCCTCCAGATACGCGATTCCGGCCGCGTAGAGTTCGGTCAGTGGCGCGGTGGGCACACCCATCTGTCCCGCCGCCGCCGACTTGAGGAACGACTCGCGAAACACCTGCGCCGCGTAAGGGACGCACATGCGGTCCAGGTCTTCGTTGAGCGCGCTGACCAGGACGACCTTCCAGAAGCGGTCGATGGCGCGCTGTGTCTGTCCATGGCGCCGCAGCCAGCCGAGAAAGGGCTCGCCGGAATCAGGGGGAACCGAGGACAGGAAGTGCAACATGGCGCGGCCGATGGCCAGCTTGTCTGCCAGGCCGAGCGAGGCGGCGCTCAGAAACGACGGCACCGCGTGCAAGGGAGCCGGCAGCCACGAAGGCCCGAGCACGGTTTGGCGTCCGCCGGGCTCCAGGAAAGTGAGCCGGTCGTACCAGCGAATCTTCTGCTCGACGCCGGTGCGTCGGTAGAAATCGAGGAGGTTGGTACAGCAGGCGAGCACCACGTGCTGGCAGTTATCCACTACTTCGCCGGTGCCCGGATGCTCGTAGGAAGAGGCGCGGCCGCCGAGATACGGACGGCGCTCGAGGAGGCTGACGCGGAACCCGACGTCAGCCAGGGCACAGGCGGCGGAGAGGCCCGCGAGGCCGCCCCCGACTACGGCCACAGTCCTGGCGGAAGTGGTCATCCGGTGAGGCGACGCAGGAATCCCCGCGTGAGCACACCCAATTTTTCGGCAAACGAGAGCCCCACCCGCTGGCGGAAGACATCGAAGTTACGCTGCGCCATCTTCTCCAGCAGGCGGCGATAGATGCTGACCAAGACCCAGAGCGCGGGCTGACTGTCCTCGTCGATCAGCGGAAGCAGTTCGTCGGCGGCGGCATAAAGCTCGCGAGCGCGGCCGGCCTCGAATTCGAGCACAGGTTTGAGGCGCGCCGGATCGAAGCCGTTGTTGACCCCTGCGGCCAGCTCTTCGGGCGAACAGCCGAAGCGGGCCAGGTCCTCCACCGGCAGGTAGATGCGGCCCAGGGCGGCGTCCTCGCGCACGTCGCGCAGGATGTTGGTGAGCTGGAAGGCCATGCCGGTGCGCACCGCGAGCGGTTCGGCAGCCGGATCGCGGTACCCGAAAATGCGGATGGTGACCAGGCCCACGACCGAAGCGACGTGGTAGCAGTAGCGGGAGAGATCGTCGAAGGACTGATAGCGGATAGTGGGTGCTCCGGCAGCCGGGGTCGCTTCCCCAATATCCATCTCGGTGCCGGTGATGAGCTGGTCGAGCAGCTCCACCGGGATCTGAAAGCGCAGCTGAGCGTCGCCCAGGGCGAACAGCACGGGGTCGTCGGTGGAGTGGCCCTCGGCCACGTGGTGCATGTGCTCACGCCATTCCTCCAGGCGGGCGCGCTTCTCTGCCGGAGAAAGTGCCGGGTGGTCGGCGATATCGTCGGCGCGACGCATGAAAGCGTAGACGGCGGCGAGCGCGTCCCGCTTCTCGCGTGGCAGTACCAGGAACGCGAAATAGAAATTGCGCGCGGCCGAACGGGTGATGCCGCGGCACACGGCGTAGGCGTGCACGAGTTGGCCGCTCATCGCAGCTTCCTCACCGCCGCCTGCATCAGGAGCTTGAGCTTGCGTGGACGGGAGATCACGGGGCGGGCGCTCAGCACGTCGTAACCCCGGCGCTTGATGGCATCCAGGATCTCCTGGCCGCCGCGGGTAAAGAGCTCGACGTCGAGCGCGAGATCGCGGTCCACCGTCCCGGCCAAAGGCAGGCCCCGCGCGAACCACTGGCGGGCCCGCTCCACTTGGAAGCGCATCAGGTCCAGGAAGGCAGGCGTGGGGCGATGAAGGCAGAGGTCCCCCTCGCTCACGCCGAAGCGAACCATGTCCTCGCCGGGCAGGTAGATGCGCCCCTTGGCGTAGTCCACGGTTACGTCCTGCCAGAAGTTGGCAAGCTGCAGGGCGGTGCAGGTGAAATCGGAAAGCTGCTGGCGCTCCGGGTCGCGGTAGCCGCAGACGAACAACACCAGGCGGCCTACGGGATTCGCCGAATAGCGGCAATAACCCAGCAGTTCCTCGAAGGTGGCATAGCGCGCCACCGTCTGGTCCTGACGAAAAGCCTTGAGCAGGTCGGCGAAGGGCTGGCGAGGAATGTCGCAGGCCCGCACCGTTTCCGCCAGGGCCACGAACACAGGATGGCGGGGCGCGCCGGCGTAGCAGGCGTCGAGCTCGGCCTCCCACTCGTCGAGTAGCTGGAGCGCGGCCTCGGGGTCACCGACCTCATCACCCAAGTCGTCGGAGATGCGGCAGTAGGCGTAGACGCTATAGAAATGTGGCCGCAGGCGCTCCGGCAGGAACCAGGTAGCGACGTGAAAGTTCTCGTAGTGGGAGCGGGCCAGACGCCGACAGTAGGCACGGGCTTCGTCGAGCGAGGGGGTATGCTGCGGGATCGCGTACTCTGCCGGCAACGCAGCCCAGCCGCGTGCGGAGGCGGGAAGGACCCCCGCCACCCGGCCGGGACTGGAACTGGCGGTGGAGGACATCGATTTAGTCTCCGCAAGCAGCCGGCGGCCCGCTAGTGTCCGGGGATGATCGCGGTCTTGATATCACCGTTGCGGTTGAGCATGTGCCGCAACACCTGATGCAGACGCGAGAGCGGCGCTTCGCTGGTGACGTAGTCGCTGCTCTTGATCTTCTTCTCGGTGATGAGAGCGAAAGCGCGGCGCACGGCCTCGGGCGTGTGATGGAACGTGGCCTTGAGCGTGACTTCGGCATAGTGCAGCCGGTTGGTGTCGAGCTGCACCTTGGTGCCGGAAGCGCAGCCACCGAAGAAATTCACGGTGCCGCCCTTCCGTACCATGTCCACAGCCCACTCCCACGCCTGCGGACGTCCCACGGCCTCGATGACCACGTCCGCGCCACGGCGATCCGGGCTGAGGGCGCGCACCGCTTCCACCGGATCGGCCACGGAAGTGACCTGAATGGTCTCATCGGCGCCAAAACGTTTGGCTGCCTGCACCTGGGAATCGCGCTTCACGACGGCGATGACGTTGCAACCGGTGAGCTTGGCCACCTGCACGAACATCAGGCCAATAGGACCGCCCCCGATGACGGCCACGGTGTCGCCGATTTCGACCCCGGTCTCATGCAACCCGCGCAACACACAGGCCAGAGGCTCGACCATCGCCGCTTCCACGAAACTGACATTGGGCGGGATGGTGAGCGTGTTGGACTCCACAATGCGGCGAGGAATCTTGATGTACTCCGCGTACGCGCCGTTGTTGAACAGCAGGTTCTCGCAGAGGTTCTCCTGGTGCTTGGAGCAATAGAAGCACATCTGGCAGGGGGCGGAGTTGAGCGCGACCACCCGCATGCCCTTGCAGAAGTGCTTCACGCCCCCACCGACCTCTTCCACCACGCCCGCCAGCTCATGCCCGAACAATGCCGGAGGCACGATCATGCGCGCATGATAGCCGCGTTGATACACCTTCAGGTCGGTGCCGCAGGTAAGAGCGACCTGCACCTTGATGAGAAGCTCGCCCTCCTCGACATGGGGGATGGGCACACGTTCGATCTTCACGTCCTCTTTGCCGTAGAGGACGGCTGCTGTCATCTTTCCGCTCAAGGCTTTCTTCCTTCCCAAAGCTGCCCTGGTTGAATGACCACTTTCATGGAATCGGGTCCGGGATGGGCAGCCAATTCAAGCGCCGCGACCGCTTGCGGGAGCGGGAAGCGGTGCGTGATGAGCCGCTCCAGATCCATCTCCCGACTGAATACAAAACGCACCGATTTCTCCTGCAGGTCGATCGAGGCGCTGTAGGAGCCCAACAACGACTTTTCGTCTACACACACCGATGAAGGATCGAGCGCGGCCTCGCCGCGCACGGTCTGCGCGAACAAGAGCACCCGTCCACCCGGCCTCGTGGCGTCCAAGGCGGGCTGAATCAGCCCGTTACCGGCCGCGGCCACAATCACCGCATCGGCGCCACGGCCCTCGGTGCGACGACGAACTTCCGCGGCCAGGTCGGCCTGCGATGCGTCGAGCGCCAGTTGTATCCCGAAGCCTGAGGCTATTGTAAGCCTTTGGCGGTACAAATCGGAAGTTATAACCTGAGCCCCCGCCCGGCCGGCCAGAACAGCCAGAATGATGCCGATGGGCCCCTGCCCCAGAACCAGCACCGTCTCGCCGGGGACCAGTCCCAGGGTCTCGATTCCCTTCATGCAGGTGTTCACCGGCTCGACAAAGGAGGCCTGCTCGAAAGAAGTGCCGTCCGGGATGCGCACCACGCCCTTGCGCACGATCCAGTCCATCACCCGGACATACTCGGCAAAGCCGCCGCCGGCCGGCTCGAATCCGGCCGTCGTGCCCACCTTTTTGTACACCGGGCATTGCGCGAACACCTTGAGACGGCAGTAATAGCACTCACGGCAAGGGATGTGGTGGAAGGCCATCGCCCGGTCGCCGACCTTGAAGGCGGTGACGCCTGCACCCACCGCCGCTACGACTCCCGAAGTCTCGTGGCCGAAGATGCGGGGCGCGGAATGAGAGCCGGTGGAGATTTTCTTCAGGTCGGTGCCGCAAATGCCGCAAGTGTGCACCCGAAGAAGCAGTTCCCCGGGGCCGATCTCAGGCACCGGCACGGTCTCCACGCGGACGTCGTTGACCCCGCGGTACACCGCCGCCTGCATGGTGGCGGGAATGGCGGCGATCTGAGGCTGCGTCTCGGTCTGCGTTGCGACCGTCATCGTCTCCTTCCCTACCTATTCTCTCTCCAAAAAGGTTATGCCGACCGCGCTCTTCCCCGAACAAAGCTTTCAAAACCTTCGTCGGTGAGCAAGAGTTCCAGTTGCCGGCAAAGCGCGCGTGCGGCCCGTTCCGAGTCTCGTGCCAGTCGTCGCACCATGGGCCAGAGGTGCGGGCGTATGGCCAGGTGGGCGACAAATCGAGTCGCCTGGAAACGTCCTGCGCGATCCACAAAGCGGCCCACCGGCGGCAAATCCGAATCCAATTCATCCGAAATAGCTTTCACCGCGAGGAAACCGACGGCGCGTTGCTGAGCCAGCGCCGCCACGGCCACCGCCTCCATGTCTACGGCTTCTGCCCCGAAGCGGGCGCCGAACTGGCGCTTCTCCCGCGACTGCACGACTTGGCGACTGCTTACCAACGTGCCGCGGCCGCCGAGCGTGTTGAATCGTTCGCCGGATTCGGCTCCTACCACCAGCGCGGGACAAAGCACATCCGCGACTCTTCCTTCCGGCTGCAGCGCCCCCGCGAATCCTGCGGAAACCAGCACCTGGGCGCCGCTCTTCGCGAGCGCGGCGTCGGCAGCCATGAGGGCGGCATCCTGTCCGATGCCACTGCAAACCACCAGGGCGCTCTCCCTTTCAAAGAACGAGGCCTTACTTTTCCAGCCGTCCCGAACCAAAGGGACAGATTTCCGCGACCAGCCATCGATCAAGGGCCGGACCTCTCGCTCCAGCGCTGCAACGATAACAATCCTAGGCACGAACGTACCCGTGCGCCTGAAACCACTCCACGGCGCGGCGCAGAGCGTCGTCGGGTGGCGTCACCTTCCAGCCCAGCTCGCGTTCTGCTCTCGCCGAAGTGACGAACATTTTCTTGCGGCCCATGCGGACGGCCTCCAGCGGCGCCCGCGGCTCGCGGCCCAGCAATACGCCGGAGAACAGCGTATCCATCGCGCCGAATGCGAACGCTACGGCGTAGGGCAAGCGCACGCTCGGAGCCGCGAGGCCGGTGAGCGCCGCCAGCTTGTCCAGTACCTGCTTTAGCGTCAGGTTCTCACCGCCCAGGATGTAGCGCCGGCCGGGCCGCGCTTTTTCCGCCGCCATCACGTGCCCCCGCGCTACCTCCGCCACATCGACCAGGTTCAAACCCGTATCCAGGTACGCCGGAAACCGGCGATTCAGAAAATCCACCACGATCTTGCCGGTGGGCGTGGGTTTGATGTCGCCCTCGCCGACAGGCGTGGTGGGATTCACAATCACCACGTCCTGTCCCGCGCGCGCGGCTTCCAGCGCCACCTCTTCGGCCAGGAACTTCGAACGCTTGTAGTGGCCGATCATATCCGCGATTCGAACGGGTGACTCTTCGTCGCCCGAAGTACCGTCAGGGGGAAAGCCCATGGTCGCAACGCTGGAGGTGTACACGACGCGCCGAACGCCCGCCCGCCCTGCAGCCGCCAGGAGCGACCGCGTGCCCTCGACGTTGGCCTCGTACAGCTCTTCCGGGCGCCGCACCCACAACCGGTAATCCGCGGCGACATGAAACGCCAGTTCGCACCCCTGGAGCCCACGGCGCAAGGACTCCGGGTCACGCAGATCGCCGACAATCCGCTCCGCCGGCAGACCCTCAATGTTGTCCGTCCGGCTGGCCGACCGCAGCAGCAGCCGCAATTCTGCGCCCGAACCGGCCAGCATGCGGGCGAGATGGCTGCCGACGAACCCGGTCGCGCCTGTTACGAAGACCTTCACTGTGAATCTGGTGGGCGAGAAAGCCAGTCATGCCCATCAACCGAAGAATGACCAGGCGAACATCTTCCAGGTATCGCCGAAGCGGGCATCCTTACCGGTGGCCGCACTGGCCTCGTAGCCGCAGTGCACCAGGCAGTTCTCGCAGCGGGGATCACGACCATAGCCATATTTCTCCCACGGCGTCTCTTGGATCAGGTCGCTGAAGTTGGCATGGTGCGCGTCCGTCATCAGGTAACAGGGCCCCTTCCACCCCTTGGTGTTGTAGGTGGGATTGCCCCAGGCGGTGCACATGAGGTCGCGGTCGCCAGCCAGGAACTCGGCGTAGACCGGCGAAGTGTTCAGCGGGAACCGTTTGGCCAGGCGCTTGATCTCCCGGAACTTGTCGCGGATGCGGGCACGGTCCAGGAAAATCTCCTTGGTCTGGACGGCGCTGTACGAGTATCCCGGCGAGATCATGTGGCCGTCCACGCCCAGCGCTTCCAGGTACTCGAACAGGGCCTCGATCTCGTTCATATCGGTTTCCATGTAGACGGTGGTGTTGGTACAGACCTGGAAACCGTGCTCCTTGGCGCAGCGGATACCGTCGACGGCGGCGTCAAAGACGCCTTCGCGCTCCACGGCAATGTCGTGCGAGCGCCGCATGCCATCCAGGTGCACGTTGAAGAAGAAGCGCTTCGAGGGCTTGAACTCGTGGATGCGCTTGCGGATGAACATACCGTTCGTGCATAGGTAAATGTGCTTCTTGCGCGCCAACAGCTCCTCGACCAGCTTGGCAAGGTCCTTGTAGATCATGGGCTCGCCGCCACAGATGGAAACGATGGGCGCGCCGCACTCATCCGCCGCAGCCAGGCACTGTTCCACCGGCACCACCTCGCGGATCGTGCTCTCGTACTCGCGGATGCGGCCGCATCCCGTACAGGTGAGGTTGCAGGCATGGAGCGGCTCCAGCATCATCACCAGGGGGAAGCGTTCCTCACCCTTCAGCTTCTTGCTGATGATGTACTTCGACAAGTCGTACTGCAGTGCCAACGGAAAACGCATTCGGCCTCTCTCGCTCCTGGTTACTTTTTCGATCCTCGGTTGCGCGAACTTCTAACTGGCACTCTTCCTCTGGGACGCGATCTGCTGCGCATACGTGGTCAGTGCCAGCAACGGGAAATACTGCCGGTACAGGTGATACGCCAGATAGAACACGCGCGGGAATCCGGTCCCGGTGTAATGTTTCTCGTCCCAGGAGCCGTCCTTTCTCTGGCCGCGCAGCAGGCACGCGATGCCGCGATGGACAGAATCGCTGGAATGGTCCCCGGCGGCCATCAATCCAAGCACGCCCCAGGCGGTCTGCGAAGGCGTGCTGGGCCCGACCCCGCGGGCTGTGGGGTCGTCATAAGATCCGCAGGTTTCGCCCCAGCCGCCGTCGGGATTCTGCACACTGCGCAGCCATTGAGCGGCGCTCTGGATCCAGGGCTGCGCCATGTCCTCGCCAATAGCTTCCAGCCCGCGCAGCACCTGCATGGTGCCATAAACATAGTTCACGCCCCAGCGGCCGAACCAGGAACCGTCGGGTTCCTGTTCCCGCCGGATAAACGCGAGGGCGCGTTGAACCTGACGGTCCTGGTGGGTGACACCGTAGGCAGCCAGTGCCTCCAGCACGCGCCCGGTGATGTCCACCGTAGCCGGGTCGAGCATGGCGTTGTGGTCGGCAAAGGGCACGTACTGGAAGACCATGCGGTCGTTATCCTTGTCGAACGACGCCCAGCCGCCGTTGCGGCACTGCATGGCCCGCACCCAGTCGAGGGCGCGCTCCACCGACTCATGCTGGTAGCGGCCGTTGGGATGGTTCACACGTCCCAGCGCCAGCGCCACCATGGCGGTATCGTCCACATCGGGGTAGAACTCGTTGTTGAACTCGAAGTACCAGCCTGCGGGCTGGGCCTTTGGACACTTCACCGCCCAGTCGCCCCGGTGCGTGACCTGTTTCTTGAGCATCCAGTCGGCGGCGGCCTGCAAACGCGGATCTCCGGGCGAGACACCGCTCTCTCCCAGCGCGAAGACGGCATAGGCCGTGTCCCAGACCGGCGATTTGCAAGGCTGCATGCGCAGCGTGTCTTCCTCTTCGATGTGCAAGGCCTCGAATTCGTCCAGGGCGCGGATCAGCTGCGGATCATCGAGGGAATAACCCAGGCAGCGGAGTGCGATGATCGAGTTCATGATCCCCGGGAAGATGGCGCCCAATCCGTCGCTCATCTCCAGCCGCTCCAGCATCCACTTCTCCGCCCGCCGAATGGCGAGCGAGCGCAGCGGTCGAACGTGCACGCGTTCGAACCAGTGCGTCATGCGATCCAGGAACAGGAAGAAGTTGCGCCAGCTCAGAATCTTCGATGCCCAGCGCAGATGCAGGTTGGCGTGCTCGCGCCCTCCGACGAACAACTCCTCCACGCCCATCTCGCGCGGGATCTTCTTGAACGGCTTCTTGGCGTAGGCGATGGAGAGCGGTACCAGGATGGCCCGCGACCAGGAGGAAATCTCGTAGAGGTTGAACCAGAACCAGCGCGGGAACAGCACGATCTCCGGCGGAATGGCGGGCACGGCGAAGTAGTCGTACTGTCCGAAGAAGCAGAGGTAGATCTTGGTGAAGGTGTTGACTTCGGTAACTCCGCCGAGCTCAAGGATGATCTTCCGGGCCCGCTCCAGCGCGGGGTGGTCGGCGCGGTAGCCGGCCAGTTTCAGCCCGAAATAAGCTTTGACCGAGGCGCTGACGTTGGACGGGCCGCCGTGGTAGATACTCCAGCCGCCATCCGCGTTTTGGTGTTCGAGTATGTAGCGTGCCGCTTTGGCGATGCGCCCGGGATTGCCCGTTCCCAGCAGGGCGTGCAGCAGGATGTAGTCGGACTCGAGGGTGGTATCCGCCTCGAGTTCGCCACACCAGTAGCCCTCCTCGTGCTGAATAGAGAACAGGAACTTTCGGGCCGCGTCGCGGGCCGCAGCCACCCGGCTGAGGATGTCGTCCAGCTTGGCTTGGGTCGGGGCTCCGGGCGCCGGAGGGCGCCCGGCAGACTGCGAGTTTTCCATGCTGCTCATTTTGCGGCCGCGGCAGAGGGAGCGGCCGCGATCGCCTGCACGATCTCCGGAGGCAGGCCAAAGCGCACGTTCTCCGGCATGACTTCCACTTCCTGCACGTTGGTGAACCCGGCGCTGGCCAGGAAGGTGACCACTTCTTCCACCAGGCACTCCGGAGCCGACGCGCCGGCCGTCAGGGCCAGGTTCTTCACACCGTCCAGCCATTCTGGCTGGATGGCGCGATAGTTCTCGATAAGGTGGGCACGAGCGCCCAGCAGCCCGGCGACCTCCACCAGGCGGTTCGAGTTCGAGCTGTTATCCGACCCTACCACCAGCAGCAAGTCGGCATCGCCGGCGACGTGCTTCACCGCGAGCTGCCGGTTCTCCGTGGCATAGCAGATGTCCTGCGCCGCCGGGCCCTTGATCTTGGGGAACTTGCGCTCCAAGGCTTCAATGATGCCGCGGGTCTCATCCAGGCTGAGCGTGGTCTGGGTGATGTAGGCGACGCGGTTCGGGTCTGGCACCGTGAGCGCCTCGACTTCCTCCGGCGTGCTCACCACTTCCGTCACCAGCGGAGCCTCGCCCAGCGTCCCGATCACTTCATCATGGTCACGGTGGCCGATGAGGATAATCGAGTAGCCTTCGGTGGCATACTTGACCGCCTCGACGTGCACCTTGGTGACCAGCGGGCAGGTGGCGTCGATCACCCGCAGACGGCGGCGCTCGCTGGCTTCCCGCACCTCGGGCGAGACACCGTGGGCGCTGTAAATGACGCGCTCGCCGTCAGGGACTTCCTCCACGCTGTCAACGAAGATGGCGCCCTTGGCGGCCAAATCCTCCACCACGTAGCGGTTGTGGACAATCTCCTTGCGCACGTAGATGGGCGGGCCGAAGGTATCGAGCGCAATACGCACGATGTCGATGGCCCGGACTACACCGGCGCAGAAACCGCGTGGCTTCAGCAGGAGCAGCGTCTTTTCCGCCTGAGCGACCGTCATCGAGTTCTCAACCAGTATAAGCGGGCCGGGAGCATTCCGGAAGTTTGAGGATAACTCCGCGGGCACCGGTATCCCCACTGTAAACCACACGAGCAGCAGGAATTAGCATCCGATGGGATGCCCCGAAGGGCGAATGGATTCAGGGGTTGGCCTTGAGCAACTGCTGGGCGTGGCGGCGGGAGGTTTCGGTCAGCCGGGCGCCGCTCAGCATGCGCGCCAGCTCCTCGGTACGCTCGGCCTCGGAGAGGCGCCGGATGTGGGTGCGGGTGCGCCCGCCGGCCTCCAGCTTCTCCACCACATAGTGATGGTCGGCGAAGGCGGCGATCTGCGGTAGGTGGGTGATGCACAGCACCTGGTTGCCGCGGGCCAGCGCCTTCAGCTTGCGGCCAACCGCCTCCGCCGCCCGGCCACCGATGCCGGTGTCGATCTCGTCGAAGATGAGGGTCCTGTGTGCGATCTCCAACTCTCGGTTCCTGGTTGTCGCTTTCTTCGAACCAGGCTCTCTGCTGGTTTCTACCGTAGCCTTGAGGGCCAGCATCACACGGGAAAGTTCTCCCCCCGAGGCGATTCTCTCCACCGGGCCCAGCGGCTCGCCCGGGTTGGCGGCGAACAGGTAATCGACCTGGTCGAAGCCGCCGGCAGTCCAATGGGCTTCCTCCGCATGGGGCTGGAGCGCAACCTGAAAACGCGCTTTCATGGCCAACTCGTTCAATTCAGCTTCCACCTGCTTCTCCAGGCGGCGAGCCGCTTCTGTGCGCATTCCCGAAATCTTCTCGGCCGCGCCCTGGTAGGCCCGCGCGGCCTCGCCCAGTTGCTGACGCAGCCGCCGCAAGAGGTCGTCGCGATTCTCGACCTCGTCGAGCTTGCGGGCGACATCGGCGCCGAAGGCGATGACCGCGTCTACCGTGTCTCCGTACTTGCGTTTCAGACGGTCGAGCAAGGCCAGGCGGTCTTCGACCTCAGCCAGGCGCGCGGGAGAGGCCTGGATGCGTTCGGCGAAGTCGCGCAACTTGACGCCTGAGTCCTCGGCGGCAATGCGCGCGCTTTCCAGCGCCGCCAAGTCCTCACGGAAGGTGCCTTCGTCGTATCCCGCCAGCTCTTCGACGCGGCGCGCCGCCGCGCGCAGCGATGCCGCTGCCGATCCCTCTCCCTCGTAGAGGAGCTCGTAGGCGTGCCAAGCTGCCGCGCGTACCTTTTCCGCATCTGCCAGCAGACGCTTCTCTGCCTCCAGACGGCGGTCTTCACCCGGCTCCAGCTTTGCCGATTCAATCTCCTTCTTCTGAAAACTCCACAAATCCACCAGTCGCAGCCGGTCCTGCTCGTTGCGGTCGAGCTCGGCGATACGCTCGTGCAGCGACTTCCAGCGCCGGAAAGCTTCCGAAACCGCCGTGGAGTCGATGCTCGCGAAGCTGTCGAGCAGGCGGAGCCGCTCGCCGGCGTCAAACGCCAGGATGGATTCGTTCTGGGCGTGTACGGTGGCGAGGTGCGCGGCAAGCAGACGGAGCACGGCAAGCGTGGCTGGTTGGTTGTTGACGAAGGCGCGTCCCTTGCCGGAAGCTGCGATTTCCCGGCGAACGATGATCTCGCCGGCTGTGGCATCGATTCCGTTGGCGTCGAGCACCCCGGCGACCGCGGCGGCTTCCACCTCGAAGACGGCGCTCACGGTGGCACGCTCGGAACCATGGCGCACGAGATCGCTCGAAGCCTTCTCCCCCAAGAGCAGCGCCAGAGCGTCAATGAGGATGGACTTGCCGGCGCCGGTCTCGCCGGTCAACAGATTCAGTCCGCGACCGAACTCGACTTCGACATGCTCGATGAGAGCGTAATTTTCGACGCGCAGTTCGACCAGCACCGGGGTGGACCCTGGATCTGCGCGCAGGATAGCACGGAAGTCCGCGGCGAAATTCCACAGCCCTAGTCGGCCGTCAGAGAAGTTTCCGTCTTCGCGGGAGGTTGCACCAAGGATTCGGCGAGGCGCTGGCGCTGTTCGCGGCTCCAATCGCAGAGCAGGCGCACGTCGGCGTCAGTGAGCCGAGCCTCAGGGTGCATCCAGCGATAGGAGCGCAGGGGCATGCCGTCCTCGGAAATCTCCTCGCAGATCTCATCGAGGATCTTGTCGGCCTTCTTGAGGTCATAGGCGGCCCACTCGGAGAGATTCAGATGACTGCGGCCGTGATTGACGTCGTCAATCACCAGCCAGGAGACAGGCGCCACGTAGCTGTACCACGGCCAGCGCGTCTGGTTGGAGTGGCAGTCGCGGCAGGCGCGTTCGAACACCGCCGAGACCTCCGCCGGCACGGCGAGGTGCGCATGGACCGCGCGCGCAGGATCTCTCGCGGGATTGGTGCGCTCGGGCCGGATCATCTGCGCAGCGGCGAACAGGAATCCCAGAACCATCAAGGCGCGGGGCAGCAGTTTCTTCATTTAGAGGGGCCGGCTCCGATACATCGAGTATGCGGCCGCGGGGCAGAAAATCCGCGCGGGCGTAACCCAAGTGTAAAGCCCGGGCGAAGGCAGTGTCGACGGCCTGCATTAACGCGTGGATCCTTCTGTGCGTCCGAGTTCCGTTGACCCTATCGAAGCCCTATGCTACGGTGCGGAACGTGGGAAATGTTTTGGCGTCCTTATCTCTCTTATCTTTTCCGGCGGTCGTGGTGGGCGGTGAGATCGTCAACCTGATTGCCGCCAGCGGGCCGGTGGCCAAGGCGGTGCTGGTCATCCTGCTCATCTTCAGCATCTTCTCCTGGGCGATCATGATCTCCAAGTGGAGCCTGTTCAGCCGGGCGCGGGTGCAGAGCGCGCGCTTCGTGAAGGCATTCCGCCGGGTGGCGCGTCTCTCCGACATGGCGGCCCTGGCCGAGCAGTTTCGTCCCAGCCCGCTGGTGGCGGTGTTCGAGTACGGCTACCACGAGTACCAGCGGCAGGTCGGAAATCCGTCGGGTGGGGCGCGAAACATCGTCGCCATCCAACGCGCCACGCAGATTGCCGCATCGGAGGAATTGACGCGGTTGGAGCGCCGCCTGCCGTGGCTGGCGACCACCGGGGCGGTGACGCCGTTCATCGGGCTGTTCGGAACGGTCTGGGGCATCATTGATGCCTTCCACTCGCTGGGCACCTCGGGCGCGGCCACGCTACGGGCAGTAGCGCCGGGAATCTCGGAGGCGCTGATCGCCACCGCCGCCGGGCTGTTTGCCGCCATCCCGGCGGTGATTGGCTATAACCAGTTGACGCACTCCATTCGCGAGTTCGCAGCGCGCATGGACGACTTCGCGCTGGAGTTCTTGAACGCGGCCGAACGCCCGCCGGCCGAACCACGAGGCTGAGGTATGGCATTCACGAACGCCCAGGGACGCACCCAGAGCTCGCTCTCCGACATCAACGTCACCCCGTTCGTGGATGTGGTGCTGGTCCTGCTGATCATCTTCATGATCACGGCGCCGGTGCTGCAGTCCGGCGTGGAGGTGTCGGTGCCCAAGACGCGCACCGTGAAGGAGATCTCCGAAGAACGCCTGGTGATCTCCATCGACCGCAAACAGCGGGTGTATTTTGGCAACGATGCCATCAACATCAACCAGGTCGGCGCGCGGCTGCGCGAGCGCGTGCGCGACCCGGAGCGCCAGTCCATTTACGTGCGTGCCGATGAGAATGTGCCGTTCGGGGCGTTTGCCACCGTGATGGATGCGGTGAAGCAGGCCGGAATCACCAATGTCAGCATCGTTACCGAGCCCTTGAAGGAATCCGCCAAGTAACCATGGCCGTGAGCGCCGACATCTATCTGGAACGCGATCCGTGGGAGAGGTCCGTGGCCCTGTCGGTGGCCCTGCACGGATTCTTTTTCGGCGGCATGCTGCTCTATGCCGCCCTCTTCGGCGGATTCCACGGAGAGAACTGGGGCGGCGCCGGTGGTGGTGGAGCGCTCAGCGCTACTCTGGTGAGCAACGTCCCCATCCCGCGGCCCCCGGCGGAAACCGAGCAGGTGCTGGCCAATGAATCCGCCGGCCTTTCGGAGTCGCTGCCTCGTGAGAAGGAACAGGAACCGGAGGCCGTGCCCATCCCCGAGCCCAACGCGCGCGAAAAGCCGGTGAAACCGAAGCCGGTCGCGCCGCCGCAGTCCAACGTGATTCCCTTTGGTAAGGGCGGGCCGGTGAGCGGTCCTTACGGCGTCTTTGAGGCGCGCGGCGCCAAAGGCGGGTTCGGCTTCACCGGTCCGGGCGGTGATTTCGGCTCGCGCTACGCCTGGTACGTGGACGTGGTGCGCCGCAAGGTGTCCGAGAACTGGCTGAAGTACGAAGTGGACCCGTCCATCGGCTCGGCGCGCCGGGTGTACGTGACTTTCGACATCCTGCGCAGCGGCCAGCCCGCCAATATCGAGGTCGAGCAGTCCAGCGGCGTGCCGTCGCTCGATCAATCGGCCTTGCGTGCACTGAAGCGCATTGACACCTTCGGGCCGCTACCGCCTGATTACTCAGGCTCAAAGGTTTCGGTGGAGTTCTGGTTTGACTACAGGAGATAACAGTCTCGCACCAAATGCCGTACGCCGAAGAAAAACTGGCCGAACACTTCGACCCATGATGAAACGTACTCTTCTCATTCTTTGCCTGATTCCTGCGTTCGTCGCTCCGGCTCGACCCTACCAGGACTGGATTCGCACCGGCACCGGGCTGGGCGTGGAACGAGTCCGGCTCGCCGTCCCGGACTTCCAGCCGGGCCCGGGTGGCTCCAGCGGTGACGCCCTGCGCAAGGTTTTCAATGAAACGTTGTGGAACGATCTTTCGAACGCGGGAATCTTCGACGTCGTCTCGCGCAGCTTCTACCCGCTGGCCGTGCCGGGGGCCCCGGCGCAGATGCGGGCGGAAGCCTGGAGCAATCCCCCACCCAGCGCCGGCATGGTGGCATTCGGCAACTTCGGAACCTCGGGCGAAGATGCCCAGATGCAGGGCTGGCTCTACGACGTCAAGAATCCCGCGTCTCCCCTGGTGCTGGGCAAGCAGTACAGCGAGAAGGCGACGGAAGAGAACGCGCGCCGCATGGCGCATCGCTTCGCCAACGAGATCATCCTGCGGCTGGGCGGCGGCGTGCCCGGGGTCGCGGAGAGCCGCATCGTCTTCATCAGCAATCGCACCGGAAACAAAGAGGTGTGGATGATGGACTACGACGGCGCCGGCCAGCAGCCGCTCACCAAGCTGGGTTCCATCGCGCTCTCGCCCAGAATCTCACCCGACGGTTCGCGCGTGGTGTTCACCTCTTACGCGCGCGGTGCGGTGGACCTGGCCATGTACTCTCTGGAACTCGGCCGCGTGGTCAGCTTTCCTCGCTTTGCGGGCACCAACATTTCTCCGGCCTGGTCACCCGACGGCAGCAAGATCGCGTTCTCGTCCTCCATGCGCGGTGATCCCGAGATTTTCGTCGTCGATTCGAGTGGCGCCAACCCCAAGCGCCTCACCGCGTACCAGGGTCCCGACCTTGCGCCGACATGGAACCCCAAGACGGGCGCGCAGCTTGCCTTTGTCAGCGGGCGCACCGGACTGCCGCAGATCTACATCATGGACGCCGACGGCACCAATCTGCAGCGCATCACCGACCAGGGTTATGCTGTCTCGCCCTCCTGGTCCCCCAACGGGCAACTGCTGGCGTTCTCCTGGAATCGCAAGTACGGACCCGGCGCGCCCGGCGGACAGGACATCTATATAATGGACATTGCCAGCCGGCAGTGGGTGCAACTGACGCACAATGCCGGCAATAACGACTTTCCGTCCTGGTCGCCCGACGGGCGGCATATCGTGTTTCAGTCCACACGCTCGGGACGGACGCAGATCTGGAGCATGCTGGCGGATGGAACCGAGGCCCGCCAGTTGACCTCTGCGGGCCAGAACTCGCAACCCAACTGGAGTTTCAAGTAGTGCATCGAACTGCATGCAGCCAATTCTTTTTCGAAGGAGGCTACGTTGAGACGGAACACGAGGCAGTGGTGGATCATCGCATCCCTGGCGGTCCTGCTGGCGCTGGGCGGATGCAAGAAACGAACTGAAGCCCCACCGCCGCCGGCCGCGACTCCTCCGCCGCCGACCGCGCCCACGGCTTCCATTTCCGCCAGCCCGACCAGCATCCAGCGCGGACAGGCGGCCACGCTCACGTGGCAGACCACCGACGCCGATAGCGCGGTCATCTCCGGCATTGGATCGGTGGCGCCCAGCGGCTCGCAGGCCGTGACACCGGAAACCTCGACCACGTACAGCCTGACGGCGAAGGGTCCCGGCGGTGAAGCCAGCGACTCGGTGCGGATCACGGTGGCGGAACCCACCGCGGCCGGGCCCTCGGAGAGCGAAGTGGAACTCTTCGCGCGCAACGTCCAGGACGTCTACTTCGACTATGACCGCTCCGACATCCGGCCGGACGGCCAACGCACGCTCGAGGCCGGCGCGCGCTTTCTGGCGCAGCATCCCGGCATTCGCTTCGTGGTGGAAGGACACTGCGATGAGCGCGGCTCCACCGAGTACAACCTCGCCCTGGGCGACCGTCGCGCCAACGCCGTGCGTGAGGCGCTGATACGGCTGGGTGTGAGCGCCGACCGCATTCGCACCATCAGCTTCGGCAAAGAAAAGCCGTTCTGCACCCAGTCCAACGAAGTTTGCTGGCAGCAGAACCGCCGCGGTCACTTCGTGTATCAGAGGTAGTTTCTAAGCGGCCGGGAGCGACCCTCCCGGCCGCTGCATTTATAAGCCGGCCGGGCGCTGGTCGCACCGGCTCGTGGCAATCATTCGAGGCATGCCCATGACCGAACGCAGTCCCCGCATTCTCATGGTCCTTGCGGCGCTGGCTCTGGCTGCGCCCGCACAGGCCCAAAGCACCAAGGATCGCCTGATTCGCCTGCAAACCCAGGTGGAAGCGCTGCAGCAGCAGATGACGGCCATGCAGCAGCGCTTCGACGAACGCATGGGCGTGATGCGCACCCTGACCGAGCAGAGCACCGACAACATCACCAAGATGTCGGCGGCGGTCACCCGGCTGGAAAAGACGCTGACCGAGCAAAGTACGCAGCAGAGCGAGCGCACCGAGCAGGTTTCCCAGCAGGTGCAGGCTTTGCATGACTCCCTCGACGAGCTGAAGGCGCGCGTGGGCAAGGTAGCGGAACAACTGGACGCCATGGAGCAGGCGCGCGCCAACATCGGGGTTGCGCCGGCCACTCCCCCGGCCGATGCCCCGCCGCCCGACGTGCTTTACAACAACGCGCTGCGCGATTACACCGCCGGGCGCCTGGACCTGGCTTCGCAGCAGTTCACCGATTACATGCGCTTCTATCCGACCACGGAACTGGCCGGCAACGCGCAGTTCTACCTGGCCGACATCGACTACCGGCAGGGCAACTACCAGCGCGCCATCGAAGGGTACGACTTCGTCCTCGACAAGTATCCCGGAGGCAACAAGACGCGCGCCGCGATGCTCAAGAAGGGATTCGCCTTGGTGGAACTGGGACAGAAAGACGCCGGCGTCACGGCACTGCGCGAGCTCATCAAGCGCTATCCCCGTTCGGTCGAGGCCACCTCGGCGCGCGACCGACTGCGCAAGCTGGGCGTCGCGGCGCGGTAGCTGTCCGCCGGACTAGGGAACCCACGTAAAGCCGGTCAGAGGGTTGCCATAGAAGGCATCCGTCTTCCACGCCAGCTTGTTCCACACCCCGTCCGGCGTTCCAGTGAACTTGACCGGGACAATCACCTTGTCGCTGCCGAGCTTGTTGGCCGCGGCGATGCCGTTGTCGACGATCTTTCCCTCCTCATCGACGGTGAACTTCAGTGAACGCGCCAAGCGGCCGCCGGCCAGGATTCTCAGCTCGTACTCGCCCGGGTTTCCACTGAGGAGGTGCGGCTTCCCGGTCTCACCCGGCAGAGGCGTCTTTTGCTGGCCTGTCTTGTCCCAGGCGAACACGCTGTAGAAGGTGCAGGTTACCCGCGTCCACTCGCCTTGCTGAGGCACGCTTTCGTCTACGGTCCGTGCGGTTTCGAGAGTTTTCTGGCTGCCGCAGCTCGGACTGCCCATCTGGTCCCCGTCCAGGAAGATCAAGCCCACCTCTTTCCCCTGATAGAGCAAATGGGGCCCGATCGAGGAAAAGGGTTTGCGTGGTTCACCGGGCCCGCTGGAAAAATCGCCACGCGCCCAAAAAGTCACCTCCAATCGAGGCAGCTTCGGATCGTCGGAGGACAGGTAGACATAACCGATAGGCAGGGTCCAATCGTGGTCCACGTAATAGACGAACTTGTTGACCGCCTTGGGGCCGCGTTCGTTGGAACGGGACTTCGTCACCTTGGCCTTGCCCGTGAAGAGGGTTTTGACTCCCGCTTCGCTCAGCGGGTTGCGCAGTTTGATAGCGAAGCTGACCGGTCCGACGTAGGTGACGCTCTTGGCCTCGGGAATATCGTCCCGGCCGCCGCACTCGGTTTCCATCGAGCGCCCTTCCGGAGTTTCTCGCGTCTCGCAGTCGAATTTCACCCACGCTCCACGGCCGGGCAGCGTAACTTCCACGAAAAGCTGATCGCCGCTCTCGATGGGCCCGTGCACCCGGAACTCGGCTTTCGGGAGCCAGCTCCACACGTCGTAGTTCCCGCGATACTCGGCGACCGTGTAGGCGGTGAAGAGCAACGAGTCTTTTTGAATGGCCGGCCCTTCCTGGGCCAGCGCCGGTTGACCTGCTGCCGCCAGGAGCATGAGTAACGCCAGCAGGAGCAGACGAACCCTCCAACATCTAATGTTGTCTTTCATGTGCACCTCGCCGGTTCTGGGAGTGAATCTGTTGAATCAGGCCGTTTCTACCTCCGGCTTCCTGCTCTCTATGGCGGGGCCGTGAAGCCGGTTAAGGGATTGCCGTAGAAGGCGCCGGTCTTCCATGCCAGCCGGTCCCATACGCCGTCCTGGTTCCCGATCACCTTGACGGGCACGATAGTGGCGTTTTCGCCCAGCTGGTTGGCGGAGGCGATGCCATTGTCAAAGCTGCCGTCGGCCGCCACGGTGAACTTGATGGATCGGGCCAGCTCTCCCTTGTAGACCATCTTGATCTCGTATTCGCCCGGGTGAGAACTCAGCTCATGCAACGGCGCGTCCTCGCTTATGTGCTGCGGGTCCGGCTTCTTACCGTACACATAGCGAAAATCGCAGGTGACGCGTGCCCAGTTATACTTCGTCCTCGTGTCGGCCCCGTAGGTATCAGCAGTACAACCCTTTTCCTTCGCCACCTCCTTGCCTTGATAAAACAAGTGAAACGCATTCGGATTGGGATCGCTGGCGCGAAGCCAGATTCTTGCGAAGAAACGCGGCGGGAAGAAGTCCGGGACACCCGGGCCGGGCGCGAGGTAGATCAAGCCGATGGGGATGTGCCAATCGAAATCCGTGTAATACAGGAAGCTTCCGGCAGCGCTTGAAAACGGCGGAGTGACCTTGCCTACCTTGGCCTTGCCGGTGAATAGGGTCGTGTCTGTCCCCATCACTTCGTTGCGCAGCCGGATCTTGAACTCGATCAAGCCGGTGTAGAAGACGCCTTTATCCTGCGCAATATTGGCGCCGCCACACTCCTTCACCTCCCACCAATAGCCGGCCAGGGTTGTGCCGGTCGTGCAATCGAACGTTTTCCAGGGTTTCCTGATGCCGGGGGCCGAGACTTCCACGTACAGTTGGCTGCCCGCGGCGATGGGGCCGTTGACCCGGAACGAAATCTGAGGCCACCATCTAAGGACATAGTCCGGGCAACTGCTGCAGGTGCTGGTGAAAGGCATGAACCGAATGGAATCTTTGACGATGGTGGGCTCGTCCTGGGCCAGGGCGGGTTGGATCGCGGTCAACGCGGCAAGAAGCAGGAGCCCTGCGACTCGGCAGAACCTGAAGCTAGGCTTCATGGGGCACCTCGGCGGGAAGGCACGAATGATACCGCAGGCGGGCCTACCAGGGCGAAAATCCTGCTACTTCTTCTCGTCGCCCAGGTCGAGCGTGCGCAGGCAGTACTTGATCTCCTGGGCGAATTCGGTGACCCGCATACCGCCCTTGACCATCAGCTTGCAGGAAAGGGCGACGTGGCTGGGGGTGCCCTCGCCGTGGTCATAGGTGACGCGGCAGTACTGGCAGTCCTCGTTCCAGCAGAAGCGGCCGTAGGGAATGGTCTCGGGCGCCAGGAACTGAAACACGCGCAGCAGCATGTTGCCGTCGGGCACGGTGAACTCCTTGCCCTTGATCTGGATCTTGACCATCCGCTCGTAGGGGCGGAACAGCGGACCAGGCGTGCTCATAGGCGTGGACAGCGATTCTACCCGGCGGGAGGCAACCGCGCAAAAGCCGGCCGGGAGAAAGACGAGGGGCAGCCGGCCACGGTCCAAGGAGGCGGAACGGCTGCCCTCGAGAACCTCACGGACCGGCGCCAGGGCACGATTCAGCGACGTGACCGGAGGTCCAACTCACCCGGCATCAGACTTCCCACTGCCTTCATCGAATCTGAACCCAGCCGGAGGCCGAAAGTTGCGCTTGCCTTGTGGCGCTTGCCCGTCTGGGAGCACACTAGCTCCGAGGACGCGTGGCGGGAGCTACTCATGCAGAAGAACCGGCGCAAGGCAAAGCAAAGAAAACGCAGGGACAGCGATTTGGCGAAGGGAGCAACGGAAGCCGAGCGCCCGGGAGAGCGGCTTCCGGTTTCACTCACCGGCCAACTCGGACACCGCGGCGTTGACCCGTTGGCCAAGGAATACGATACGGACTTCCCCGAGCCCGGCGAGAGCCCCGAACACTCCGGTCAGGCGGTTCCGCCCAAAAACAACAAGCGGACAGCCTGAGGCTGGGCAGGACTTCCCTTCACTCGCTCAGGATTCAGCCTGGGGACTCGCCGGAGCTCAACCGGCAAGACCGGCTCAACGCAGCTCTTCCATCACCTCATCGAGCGCCTGGCGCGGTGGGCGGACCACTGACTCCGGCAGGGTCGCCAGAGGAGCTTCGGTGATGTGCAGCAATTCGAGGAAGTTGGGCTTGTCGGGAGCCACGTAGAAGACACCGGTCAATACCTCGCCCTTATCGTGTGCCTCCAACAGCGTGCGGATGGCTTCGATCTTGTTGGTGGGATCGTACTCGTCGTGCAGCTTGCGCAGGCGCAGGTGCGATCCGTCGTGCATGGTCACCTCAATGGTCGTGCCGGGATCGTACTGAACGTCGATCTCCTCGAAAAACGGAACGAAGCTGACGTCGTGCACCGGCTCGTCGTGTTCTTTCACGTACTTGTACGACTTGGTAGAGCCTTCGTGGTCGTTGAAGGTAACGCAGGGCGAGATCACGTCCAGCATGGCCGTACCGTTGTGGGCGATCGCGGCCTTGAGCATGGCGAGCAGTTGTCGCTTGTCGCCGGAGAAAGAACGGCCCACGAACGTGGCTCCCAGTTCGATGGCCATGGCGCAGGTATCGATGGCGGGCAGGTCGTTGACCACACCGGTCTTGAGCTTGGAACCCAAATCGGCGGTGGCGGAAAACTGGCCCTTGGTGAGCCCGTACACGCCATTGTCCTCGATGATGTAGATGATGGGCATGTTGCGGCGCATGAGGTGGACGAACTGGCCCATACCGATGGAGGCCGTGTCGCCGTCGCCGCTGACGCCGATGCCGCGAAGCGTCCGGTTGGCCAGCAGGGCGCCCGTAGCCACAGCCGGCATGCGCCCGTGCACGGCGTTGAAAGAATGCGAGCGGCTCAAGAAGTAGGCCGGGCTCTTGGAGGAGCAGCCGATGCCCGAGAACTTGGCCACGGTTTCCGGCTTGACGCCCATTTCATAGAGGGCGTCGATGATGCGCTCGGAGATGGCGTTGTGGCCGCAGCCGGCGCACAGCGTGGTCTTGCCGCCCTTGTACTCGATCACGGTCAGGCCGATGCGGTTGGTCTTCTCGGCCACCGGTGTGGGTGCGGTGCCCATGTCTACTTGCCCTCCTGGGAAACAATCTCGTCGGTGACGGAACGGGCATCGATGGGCAGCCCGTTGTAGTGGCGCACGCTCCGAAGGCGCGGCGCCAGGGTGGGGTCGAGGTCGATGCGCAGCAGGTCGCGCACCTGCGCGTCACGGTTCTGCTCGACTACATACACGCGCTCGTGCCGGCGGACGAAGTCTTCCACCTGAGCGGTGAAGGGATACGCGCGCAGGCGCAGGTAATCGGTCTCCAGCTTGTACTCGTCGCGCAGCTGGTCACGGCTCTCGACGATGGCCCAGTGCGTGGTCCCGAACGCGATGATGCCCACCTTAGCCTTGCCGTCGCCCGCGATTTCCGGTTGGGGCACGTGGCGCTTGGCGACCTCCAGCTTCTTGCGCAACCGGTCCATGTTGTTCTGGTAGTCGTCGGGACGCTCGCTGTACTGGGCCTTCTCATTGTGGCCGCTGCCGCGCGTGAAGTAACTGGCCTTGGGGTGGTCGGTACCGGGAAGGGTGCGCCAGCCGACCGCGTCGCCATCCACATCCTTGTAACGCGCGAAGCTACCCAAGCGCTCGAGATCCTGCTGGCTGAGAACCTTGCCGCGCTGGATGGGCTTCTCCGGGTAGGTGAACGCATCGGCCATCCAGTTGTTCATGCCCAGGTCGAGGTCGGTCATGACGAAGATGGGGGTCTGGAAGTGCTCGGCCAGTTCGAAGGCATCGCCCATCATGCTGAAGCACTCCTCGACCGAAGACGGGATGACCATGATGTGGCGCGTGTCTCCGTGGGAGAGCATGGCGCAGAAGCTCATGTCCCCCTGCATGGTGCGCGTGGGCAGGCCGGTGGAGGGGCCGACGCGCTGCACGTCCACGATGACGCCGGGAACTTCGGCGTAATAGCCCAGGCCGGTGAACTCCGCCATCAGGGAGATGCCGGGGCCCGAGGTCGAAGTCATGGAGCGCGCGCCCGCCCACCCCGCGCCGATCACCATGCCCACCGCGGCCAGCTCGTCCTCCGCCTGCACGATGGCGAAGGTGGCCTTGCCGTCAGGGCCGATGCGGTAGCGCTTCATGTAGTCGATCAACTGCTCGCAAAGCGAGGACGAGGGCGTGATGGGATACCAGGTGACCACGGTGACGCCGGCGAACATCGCGCCCAGCGCGCAAGCGGCGTTGCCCTCGATGATGATCTTGCCCTGGGTCTTGTTCATGGGCGCCACGTGGTACGGGTCGGCCTTGGGGAACGTGGCCTTAGCGTAGTCGTAGCCGGCCTGGACCGCTCCCCAGTTCAGGTCGGCGGCCTTGACCTTCTTCTTGAACTGCTTGCGCAGCGCCTTTTCGATCTGCCCCATGTCGATGTCCAACAGTTGGGCACCTACACCTACATAGAGCATGTTCTTCACCAGCTTGCGCAGCTTGGCTTCCGGGCAGACGGGCACCACCAGCTTGTCGAACGGGGCCGCATAGAAGGTGAGGTCGCTGCGCAGGCGCGACAGGTTCAGGTGCTCGTCATACAGCACGGCCGCGCCCGGTGAGAGCGACATCACGTCTTCCTGCGCCGTCTCCGGGTTCATGGCAATAAGGAAGTCGATTTCCTTCTTGCGCGCAATGTACCCGTGCTTGTTGGCGCGGATGGTGAACCAGGTGGGCAGGCCGGCGATGTTGGAGGGAAACAGGTTCTTGCCTGAGACCGGCACACCCATCTGAAAGATGGAGCGCAACAGAACCATGTTGGCGGTCTGCGAGCCCGAGCCGTTCACCGTCGCGACCTGCAGGCTGAAGTCGTTGACTATGCGCTTATCGCCGGAGCGGGTGGGAGCTTCCTGGACGGCTACATCCCCAATGGCCATGCGTGACTATCCCTTTCAGAATCAACAAGCTGAATTTTTATTATACGGCACCCCGCCGGGCTGTCGCACGGCCGCACAACAGCCTGTGACGACGCTAGGATTCGGTGAAGAATTGCGCCATTCGGCGGAACTTCTGATAGCGACTCTCCAGCAACTCCGCAGGCGGCATCTCCAGCACGGTCTTGAAGTGGCGCCACAGCGCGGTATCCAGCAGCACCGCCGCATCCTCGTGGTTGGTGTGCGCCCCGCCCTCGGGCTCGGGAACAATCTCGTCCACGCACTCCAATTCCATCAAGTCGCGCGCGGTGATGCGCAGGGCCTGGGCTGCCAGGTCTTTCTTCGCGGCGTCGCGCCACATGATGGAAGCGCAACCTTCGGGCGAGATCACCGAATAGATGGCGTTCTCCAGCATGAGCACGCGGTCGGCGACGGCGATGGCCAGCGCGCCTCCCGAACCGCCCTCCCCCGTGATGACAGCCAGTATCGGCACCTCGATGCGCGCCATCTCGCGCAGGTTGCGGGCGATGGCCTCGGCCTGGCCTCGTTCTTCCGCCCCCAGGCCGGGATAGGCGCCGGGTGTGTCGATCAGGGTAATGATGGGCCGGCCGAACTTTTCTGCCAGCTTCATCAAGCGCAACGCTTTGCGATAGCCCTCGGGATTCGCCTGGCCGAAGTTGCGATAGAGGCGCTGCTTGGTGTCACGACCCTTCTGGTGCCCGATGACCATGACTTCGTTGCCATGAAAGCGAGCCAGGCCGCAGACCAGCGCCGGATCGTCGCCAAAGACGCGGTCCCCGTGCAGCTCGCACCAGTCCGTGAAGACGCGCTCCACGTAATCGAGGGTGTAGGGACGTTGCGAATGCCGGGCCAGCTCGGTCTTCTGCCATGCCAGGTGGGTATAGAACTGTTCCCGCAGCGCCGCCACCTGCTCGTGCAGGTCTTCAAGCTGGCGCCGGGCCTCCTGGTTCGAGCCGGCCACGGACCGCAAGCGCTCGATCTGCTTCTCGATATCCTCGAGCTCGCGTTGCGCCTTGGTGGTGGGTTCCATAGGGACGGTAGCCCCTGGTCAGCGGCCAGGGCCGAAAGACTCTCTGCGATTCAGTCAATTACGCGGACGCTGCCGCGGCCGCAGAGCTCCTCAACGCGGGCGATGAAGGTCCGGTCGGGAAGAACATTATAGCCTTCCGCCTCCATGACCACCATGAAATCCCCTTCCCGTTCCACGTCGAACAAGACCCGGGCTTCGCCGCGCCGTTCGCGGCAGATGTTGTGCAGGGCGTCGATGGTGTCCTCGGTGGCCACATCGAGCGGGATGCGAATGCGCAGGGAGCGGGGCAGCTTGGGCTGGGCTTCCTCGAGCGGCGTGATCTCGCTGATCAGCAGGCGCGGCGATGCTCCTTCCTCCACCCGCACCCCGCCGCGCACCAGCACCGGGACATCCAGCTTCAGACGCTCATGCAGCCGGCGGTAGGCTTCCGGGAAAACCAGAATGTCGACCGAGCCCGCCATGTCCTCCAGCGTGCCCTGCGCATACAGCTCGCCCTTGCGCGACCGCTGCACACGGATATTCGCCAGTATGCCGCCGGCCAGGACCTCGTCGCGCCCGGTGCTTTGTTTGAGGCCGGCGATGCCGTCGGTGTCGAGCGCGCGGAAATCGGCCAGCTTGCCGCGGTACTTCTCGAGCGGGTGTCCGGTGAGAAAGAAGCCGACGACTTCTTTCTCGCCGGCCAGGCGCTGATGCTCGTCCCAATCGGGAACGTCGGGCAGGCGATCAGCGGCAGGCTCGCCCGGCTCTTCAAACACGCCGAACAGGCCGTGCTGGCCGGCTTCCGCGTCTCGCTGTGCCTTCTGCCCGCGCTCGATGGCGCGGTCGAGCGCCTCCATGAGCTGGGCACGACGGCCGAGTGAATCCAGGGCGCCGCTCTTGATCAGCGACTCCAGCACCCGCTTGTTCATCAGCCGAAGGTCCACGTTCTCGCAGAACTCGAACAGCGATCGGAAACGCCCCAGCTTCTGGCGGGCCGCGAGGATGGAATCAATGGCGCTGTGGCCCACATTCTTCACGGCGGCCAGGCCGAAGCGGATGGCCTCACCGTGCGGGGTGAAGTTGGCGTCGCTCACGTTGATATCCGGCGGCTCCACGGGAATGCCCATTTCGCGGCACTCGTTGATGTACTTCACCACCTTGTCGGTGTTGCCGGTCTCCGAGGTCAGCAACGCCGCCATGAACTCCACCGGGTAGTGCGTCTTCAGATAGGCGGTGTGGTAGGCGAGCAAGGCGTAGGCGGCGGAATGCGACTTGTTGAAGCCGTATCCGGCGAACTGCTCCATGAGGTCGAAGATCTTCGCCACCTTCCGCTCCGGAAAACCGCGCTGCACGGCTCCGGTGATGAACTTGTCGCGCTGCGCGGCCATCTCTTCGGGTTTCTTCTTGCCCATGGCGCGGCGCAGCAAGTCGGCCTCGCCGAGCGAGTAGCCCGCCAGCCGATTGGCGATCTGCATCACCTGTTCCTGGTAGACGATCACCCCCAGGGTCTCTTTCAAGATCTCTTCCAGCTCCGGCAATTCGTAGTGGATGGCGCGACGACCGTGCTTGCGTTCGATAAAGTCATCGATCATGCCTCCCTGGATGGGGCCGGGGCGGTACAACGCGTTGAGCGCCGTCAGGTCTTCGACGGAAGTGGGCCGGTAGCGCCGCAGCACGTCGCGCATTCCGTGCGACTCGAATTGGAACACGCCCGAAGTCAAGGCGCGATGGAAGACCCTCTCATAGGTCTCGCGGTCATCGAGGGGCTCGGCGTCGAGGTCGAGCGGCCGGCCGCGGGTCTGCGCAATCAGCCGCAGAGCGTCGTCGATGATGGTGAGGGTCGTGAGCCCGAGGAAGTCCATCTTCAGCAGGCCCATCTTTTCCACCGCATTCATATCGAACGCGGTGACGATCTCCTCGTTCTTGGTGCGGTGCAGCGGCACCAGATCGATGAGCGGCTGCGGCGAAATCACCACGCCCGCGGCGTGCACTCCCGCGTTGCGCACCATGCCTTCGAGCTTGCGCGCAGTGTCGATCAGTTCGCGTACTCGCGGGTCGTCCTGGTAGGCGGCTTGCAACTGGGGGGAATCCCGCAACGCCTGCTCCAGGGTGATGTTGATCTGTGCCGGCACCAACTTGGCGATGCGGTCCACTTCGGGATAAGGCATGTCCATGGCGCGCCCCACGTCTTTGATGGCGGCCTTGGCGGCCAAGGTACCGAAGGTGATGATCTGGGCCACGTTCTCGCGCCCGTAACGCTGCGTCACGTAGTCGATGACCTCGCCGCGCCGGTTCATGCAGAAGTCGATGTCGATATCCGGCATGGACACGCGTTCTGGGTTCAGGAAGCGCTCGAACAGCAGCCCGTTCTGCAGCGGATCGATGTCGGTGATTCCCAGCGAATAGGAGACCAGCGACCCCGCCGCCGAGCCGCGCCCCGGACCCACCGGGATATGATTCTCGCGGGCGTACCGCACGAAGTCCCAGACGATGAGGAAGTAACCGGAAAAGCGCATCTGCCGAATGATGTCGATCTCGTGGGACAGCCGCTGCTCGTACTCACTCAGCGGACTGCGCAGCCGCCCCTGCCGCTCCAGTTCCCTCACAACCTCCCTCCGCCGCGCGAACCCCTGGCGCGTGACGTGCTCAAAATAACTGTCGAGCGTGAACCCGTCCGGCACCTCAAAGTGCGGGAACGGGTTGGCTACCTTCT
Organism: Terriglobales bacterium; assembly: GCA_035454605.1. NCBI lineage: Bacteria > Pseudomonadati > Acidobacteriota > Terriglobia > Terriglobales > Terriglobales bacterium. The sequence goes on along the minus strand of DATIGQ010000188.1, from coordinate 8,340 downwards.
CCAGCTTCACATGGCAACGCTCGGCGATGGCCAGCGTGCGCGCCAGCGTTTGGGGCGCCTCCTGGAAGAGGCTCAGCATCTCCTCGTAGCTCTTTAGGTAGAACTGCTTGGTTGCGAAGCGCAGCCGGTTGGGGTCCTGGATGGACTTGCCGGTTTGGATGCAGATGAGCACATCCTGCGCGTGGGCGTCGTCCTCGCAGAGATAGTGGCTGTCGTTGGTCGCGACCAGCGGAACGCCCGTGTCTTTTTCCAGACGGAACAGTTCGGGATGAATCTGGCGTTCGGCCGGTAGGCCCTGGTGGTCCTGGATTTCCAGGAAGAAGTTTTCCTTGCCGAACACGTCGCGGTAGAAACCCACGGCTTCCCGGGCCGCCTCATACTTTCCCGCCACCAGCAGTTCCGGGATCTCTCCCTTCAGGCAGCCGGAGAGGCAGATGAGGCCCCGGGCATGCTCGGCCAGGAACTTCTTGCTGACGCGCGGCTTGTAATAGAAGCCGTGCAGCGAAGCTTCGGATGTGATCTTGACCAGGTTGCGATAACCCTCGTCATTCTCCGCCAGCACCAGCAGATGGTTGTAGCTGCTGTCGCCCTCGGACACCCGGTGGTCTTCCTTCTTGGAAATGTACAGCTCACAGCCCAGGATGGGCCGAATCCCCTGGGCGCGGGCGGCGTTGTAGAAATGCACTGCCGCGAACATGTTGCCGTGGTCGGTAACGGCCACGGCCGGCATGCCGTGACCTCTCACCACCGAAACCAGCTTCTCCACTTCACAGGCGCCGTCGAGCAGCGAGTAATCGGTGTGCAGATGAAGATGGACGAACTGAGACATGCTGGGCTTCGGTCCATTGTAGCTAGAACCAGCTACCTGGAACATGCCGCAGATTGGTGCAGTACGACCTAGCTAGTGTTTCTTCTTCTTTTTTGCGGGCTTTGGCCTCGCGAACTTGCGCGCCGGCTCCTGCGGTCGTGCCTTCTTGACCGCCGCTTTGGGTGCGGCCGGCTTCTTGCCCTTCACCTTTTCGGGCGGCTTCTTCGCCGCAGGAGCGGCCGCTGGGACAGGCTTGACGGGTTCCGGTTCGCCCTTCTTGCGCTTCTTGGCCGGCGGGGCTGGAGGCGGCGGCGGGGGCGGCGCGTAGGGCTTGAGGAACCGCACAATCTCTCCGTGGGAACGCAAGCGGCCATCCAGCAGGAGGTGGAACGCCTCCTCCGTCAGTTTGGGATACTCAGCAAGCGCCGGCGTAATGTGCATCTCCGCCATCTCCGGGAACGGCAACCGCTGCTTGAGCTGACGCCACTTGCCGAAGAAATTGCGAATCTTCTGCCGCACGGACTGGGCGCGTGCCGTGACCTCAAGGAACAGGATCGTCTCTGGCGCCGCCTCGCTCAGCAATCTCCAGGTCTTGGAGGCGGTCGCTGCCTCCTTGCCGCTCAGGCGCGTCGCCAACGCCTTCGCCTCGTCGTGCAGCCGGTTCCATTTCTCCACCAGCGTTCGCCGCGGAATCAGCTTCTGCAGCGCGGTGATGTCCCGGTCTGCCAGGCGGCGGGTAAGGAAATACATGCTGGCCGCCGACGCCTCCGGCACGAAGCCGTGTTGGACCATCAGCTCGCGCGTGCGCTGCATCTTCGCCAGCGAATCCGCATCGGCCTTGCCCACCGTCCAATGTGGACTCAATACTTTGAGCCAACCTTCCTTCTCCAGCGCCCGCAGGATGACCAGCGGGTTTTCTTCGTAGGCCAGTTGCTCGATCTCCTGGCCTACCGCGCGCGGCAGGATGTTGTCGATGTAGCGGTTCTCCTTGGCGGCGTCGTAGCGGGCCTGGGTACGCTCTTCGATCATCCAATGGAAACGAGCGGCAAAGCGCGTCGCGCGAATGAGTCGCGAAGGCTCCTCCAAAAAGGAATAGCTGTGCAGGATGCGCAGCAGCTTGGCCTCGATATCGGCCACGCCGTTGGCAGGATCCAGCAGCAGCCCGCGCGAGCCTTCGTTGAGCGAAAGGGCGATGGCGTTCACGGTGAAGTCGCGGCGCCGGAGATCTTCGACGATAGAGGCCGCAGCGACCTCCGGAGGCTTACCCTGCTTGTCGTACTTCTCCGCGCGCGCCATGGCAATCTCTGCACGCACGTTGCCCGGCAATTGCACCAGCAGGGCGCGGAGCTCCTCATCCACGCGCTCGATCACAGCCCCGGCCTTCTCCAGGTCGCGCTGCAGACGCAGGGCGTTTCCCTGCACGGTGAAGTCCAGGTCACGGATGGTGAATCCGCTGATGAGGTCGCGAATGGAGCCGCCGGTGAGATAGACATTCATCTCGTGGGCGCGCGCGGCTTGCTGGACCAAGGCCACGCCGCGCTGCTGATCCGGCGTCAGCCGGGTCTCCATGGTGTAGATGTAATCGGCCATCGGGCTCGACCCTGGTCGCCTGTTTTGAACAGCAAAAAGGGCCGCCCCGGAAGCCGGGCTGAGCCCTTCAGAATCGACTGTAAGTGACTTCGCGCAAAAGACTTAGCTGTGTTTCGCCGGACCGCGCAAGCACCCAATCATAGCACAAGGTTAACCGTTTGGCTACTGAAGGCTCAGGAAGCGAACAGCGAGGCGCTCCGAAGGTGCGACAATTAGGAGGGTCGCCGCCGAAGGAAACCCCTTCCGTGGCGCCCGCTTCGAGCCATGCCGTCGACGCACAAGAAAGTCGTAGTCTGCAAACTGGACCGCGACTCCATCCAGGGCTTCGTGAATCCTACCGGTTTCGTCTCCGGCGGGAAGCTGGAAATGCTGAATACTGCCGGGCAGGTGGTGACACTCGACCTGGCAGACGTCAAGGGTGTGTATTTCGTGCGCGATTTCGCCGATCCCACTGCGGTGGCCACGCGCAAGACTTTCGCCACCCGCCCACGCGCCGAAGGACTCTGGGTGCGCATGCGCTTCCGCGACAATGAGGTCATGGAAGGCTTGATGCCGAATGACCTCATGCAGGCGAGCCCGGAGGGATACCTGGTAACGCCTCCGGATACGCGCTCCAATACCCAGCGCATCTTCGTGCCTCGCACCGCCCTGTTGGAAATGTCTGTGCTCGCGGTGATTGGCGCGCGCACGGCGGCGCGCCGGCGAGCCGCTGCCGCCGACGCACGCCAAGTTTCCATGTTCTCCGAGTAGCGCTGAGCCTTCCGTTCCTCTGACCCTTGCCCTGCCGTCTGCTGCCAAACGGTACAATCACGACCGAGCTACTGCGCCAGCCAGGCGCGCGGACAAAGTGCGATGAGACTCTCTGAGATTGCAAGCAAACTGGGCATCAGCCTCACGGATGCGGAAGCGGGCCAGATGGAAATCACCGGGGTCGCGGGCATCGAAGATGCCGGGCACGGACAAATCACGTTCGTCGCCAACCCCAAGTACGCCGCTGCCGCAAGAACCACCAGCGCTTCAGCGATCATTGTGGCGGAAGACTTCCCGGCCCTCGACAAGCCGACGCTGCGGACCAAGAATCCGTATCTGGCGTTCGCGCACGCCCTCGAACTTTTCTATCAACCGCCGCGCTACGCTCCTGGCACGCACCCCACCGCCGTCGTCCATCCTTCTGCGCGCATCGGCAAGAACGCGTCCATCGGACCCTACGTCGTGATCGACTCGGATGTAGAACTCGGGGACGACGCCGTCCTGCTGGCGCATGTCGTCGTGTATCAGGGCGCGCGGATCGGCCGGAACTTTTTTGCCCACGCGCACGCGGTGGTGCGCGAGCACTGCCGCCTGGGCGACAACGTCATCCTGCAGAACGGCGCCGTGGTGGGCGCGGATGGTTTCGGCTTCGCCAAGGACGATGCCGGGCACTGGCAGAAAATCGTGCAGTCCGGCCCGGCCGTGCTGGAAGATGATGTCGAAGTGCAGGCCAACGCCTGCATCGACCGCGCCAGCGTCGGCGAGAGCCGTGTCGCTCGCGGCGCGAAGATCGACAACCTGGTGCAGGTCGGTCACGGTTCCCGGGTGGGCGAAGATACGCTGCTCTGCGCGCAGGTCGGCCTGGCCGGTTCGACCGACGTGGGTAAGAACGTCATCCTCGCCGGACAGGTCGGGGTGGCCGGTCACTGTCGCATCGGAGACGGCGTCGTGGCCACCGCACAGAGTGGCATCCCCAACGACGTGGACGACGGCAAGACAATCAGCGGCTATCCCGCCATCGAGAACAAGCAGTGGTTGCGTTCCGTAGCTGTGTTCAACCGCCTGCCGGACCTGGTCAAGACGCTGCGAGAACTGGAGCAGAGGCTCGCAGCGCAGGACTGAGGCGGAAAGCCTTCAGCGCCGCTCCGGAGGCAGGGGCTCAGCCATCTTCTGGCGCACCGCCTCCGTCAGGGCCTCGCGCGTCGCGAAGTTCTTCGCCTCGATGGGTTCATGGAAGATCAGCGTGGCGGTACCGGCTCGGATGGCCAGACTCCCTTTAGGCATGATTTCGAAGGTCCCCAGAATGGTCATGGGCACGATCGCCACCCCGGTCTCCACGGCCAGGTAGAACGGCCCTTTCTTCAACGGCAGCAGCTTCCCATCCCGCGATCTTGTGCCTTCGGGAAAGATGGTCATGTGGATGCCCTTGCGCAACACCTCGGCCGCGGCCTGCAGGCTGGCGATGGCGGCTTCGCGGTTGGAGCGGTCCACCGGCACCAGCGAGCCCATACGCATGGCTCGGGAAAGCAGCGGGATGCGAAACAGCTCTTTCTTCACCAGCACCGACGTCCTCCCCGGAATCAGCGGTACTACGATCGGCGGGTCTACATTCGACACGTGATTGCACATGAAGATGTAAGGCCGGTTTGGCTCCAGCCGGTCAAGCCCGATCACCTCGACCCGGATGCCCGCCAGCTTCATCCCCAGAAACGCTGCCCGCGTGCCCATCCAGTAGAGAAAGTCGACCTTGCCGGTGAGGAACGTCCACGGGAAGCCGATCACGGCGATCAGCGGAGCCACCAGGGCATAGAAGCCGAAGGCGATCAGGCTGCGCAGCATGGTGGCGCTAAGGCGTGGAAGCGACGGCTTCTTCCGGTTGGCTGGCCAGCCAGGCGGCACGTCGCGCGCGTTGTTGGGGAGTGGCCGAGGGCAGATCGATGATCGCGAACGACTCCTGCTCGCGGCCTCCCAGTTTGATCTTCACTTCCCGCGAGCCCTTGCGGCCTGTCACGCGCAGGCGCAGGGTTTCGCCGATCTTCATGCCCGCCAGCTGGTTTTCGAAGTCGTTACTCAACGGCTTGCCGTTGACGGTCAGGATCGTGTCTCCCGGAGTCAGGCCCGCTCGCTCCGCCTCGCTTCCCGGATCCACCGAAACCACCACCGAAGGCTGGTCGAAGTTACGCACCGTCAGGAATCCCGGATTCACCACTGTGGTCTTGCTGCGCTCCAGCTTCAAGCCCACGGTGCCCAGCAATTCGTTATAGGGCAGTTCTTCGGCTGCGGCCACGTAGTCGCGGAAGAATTGCGAGAAGTCTGAGCCCGTCACCGCCTCGGCCGCCCGCTGCACGCCCGCCGAATCCGGATAGTAGCGCGCCTCATTGGCGTAGTTGCGATTCATCCACTGCAGCACATCGCGCAGTGACTTCCTGCCGCCCGAGCGCTCGCGCACTGCCAGATCGAGCAACACTCCCAGGATTCGCCCCTTGTTGTAGTAATTCACGCTGCGTTCCGGCGTGCGATATTGGGGGTACTTGTCGAACCAGGTGTCCAGGCTAGCCTCCTCCACCGGTTGCACCCGGTGCGCGGGCCGCAGCTCCAGCGTGCGGATCTCCTTGGTCAGCTCATCCAGGTACTGCCGCTCGCTCATCAGGCCGGCGTGCAACAGCAGGAGATCGGCCACGGTCGAGGTCACACCCTCGGCAAACCACAGCGACACGGTGAAGTTCTCCCGGGTGTAGTCGATGGGTTCCAGGGACTGCGGGCGGAGCCGTTTGACGTTCCACAGGTGAAAGAATTCGTGGGCGGTCGCGGCCGTAAACTCCAGCGGGTTCTCGCGCAGGTAGTCGGCGCTCACGTCGATCGCGGTCGAGTAGGCGTGCTCCATTCCTCCTCCGCCGTGTCCCCGCGGAAAATGGTAGAGAAACAGGTACGAGGTGAAGGGCCGGTCGTCCATCCACCACACCCCGGCCGTCACGATTTGCCGTACCCAGCCCTTGATCTGGTCCAGGTCGTAGTCGGCCGGATTGGCGTCCACCACGATCCGGTAAGTCGCGCCGCCCTCTTCAAAAGAAACTTCACGGAAATTTCCAATCTCAACCGGCCCGTCTACCAGGCGGTCATAGTTCCGGGCAGTGTAGACGCCGGAGCGAAGCACGGGCAGCGCCGTGGCGATGCGCCATCCCGCGGGCACGTCGGTAAAGGTCACGGTCATGGGCGCGTCACGCGAGTCCAGCGGGTACATCAGAACCATGGCCAGGTTCAGGAAGACGTGCGTGCCGTTGGCATGGAAGCCGAACGGGCCGGGAAGCTCGGCCAGGATTTCGTACTCGAGGTCGGCGCCGCTCTCCGCCCGGCTCACTCGCCAGGTGGTCTTGTCGAGCTTGCGCACCGGCAGCGACTGCCCTGCGGCGTTCTTCGCCGTCACCCGCCGCACGTACTGCGCGAAATCTCGTACCTGATAGAGGGCGTTCCAGACCGGCAACTGAACGTCGCGCTCCGCCGACGTGCCGGCCACGTGGAGTCGCACCTTCAGCAGATGCTGGCGCGCATTCGCCAGCGAGATGGTGTAGTCCACGGGCGGTGCGGCGGCGGCCGTCGCCACCGCGACCCAGACCCACAGGATGAGGAAGCCGGTGCGTCGCATCAGGCGCTGGAGGAAACCGCGGAAAGGTTCTTGAGCCGCTGGGGAAGCTTTTCGTAGATGCCGCCGAAACCGCCATTGGAAAGAATGGCTACGACATCTCCCGGTCGCAGTTCCGGCGCCACCGCCGTCGCGATGGTATCGGCATCGGCCAGATTCTGCGCGCCGGTTCCGCGGCGTCCAAGCTCTGTCAACACCTTGGCGAGGTCGAGCCGCTCCGCTTCCGGGATAACCTCCGGGCGGAAGATGTCCGCAATCACCACCCGGTCCGCCAGCGCCAGGCTTTCCACCAGCCGCTCGGCGAACACGTTGCGGCGCAGGGTGTTGGAACGCGGCTCGAACAGGACCCACAACCGCCGACCGGGATAGCGCATTCGCAGCGCCTGCAACGTGCCGGCAATGGCCGTGGGGTGATGTGCGAAGTCTTCCACAAAGGTCACGCCGTTCACTTCGCCTCGCACCTCCAGGCGGCGTTTCACACCCTTGAACTCGCGCAACGCCTTGCCGATGGTTGCCGGTGGAACGTCATATTCCGCCGCCACCGCGGCCGCAGCAGTGGCGTTCAGCACGTTGTACTCACCGGCCAAGGGAAATTCGAACTCAGCCCAGGGCTGCCCTTCGCGCATCACCGACCATCGCGTGCACGCCGGCTCATAGCGGATGTCCGTCGCCCGCCAGTGTGAGCCTTCGCGGAACCCGTAGCGTTCCACCCTGCACAGGGCCCGGCTTACGCAATCGCTCACGTTGGTATCGGCATCGAAGGCGACAATTTCCCCTCGCCGGGGCACCAGGTTCACCAGCCGTCGGAAGGCCGTCTTGACCGCTTCCAGGTCGCTATAGATATCGGCGTGGTCGAATTCCACCGAGGTCAGCACCGCAGCATCGGGAAAGTAGTGCAGGAACTTGGGACCCTTGTCGAAGAACGCGGTATCGTACTCGTCGCCCTCCAGGATGAAGTGCTTCCCCGGCTTGAGCGCGAAACTGGAGGCGAAGTTTTCCGCTACTCCGCCCACCAGGAAGGAAGGATTGTGCCCGGCCGCCTGGAAGATCCAGGCCAGCATCGCCGTGGTGGTGGTCTTGCCGTGCGTGCCCGCCACCACGATCGACTCCCGACCCCGCAGGAAGAATTCGTAGAGTACCTGCGGCATGGAGCGCAGGGGGATGCGCTGGTCGAGCACGTATTCCAGTTCCGGGTTGCCACGGGAAATGGCGTTGCCCACTACCACCAGGTCCGGCCGCGGCTGCAAATTGCTTTCCGCGTACGGTTGCTGGACAGGGATGGAGAGCGCCGCCAGCATCTCGGACATCGGCGGATACACCGCCGCGTCGGAGCCGGTCACTCGCAGGCCGCGCTGTTTCAGCAAGCCGGCAAGCGACGCCATGGCCGTGCCGCAAATCCCGATCAGATGGATGTGCTGCTGCTCGCTCATGACTTGACGCTGGGTGCAGCCACCGGCGCAGGTGTGGTGGCGGCTTCCATGACCGTGAGCCGCACTTCCTGCTTCACTTCCAGCCGCACTCGCACGCCGAAGGGCAGCGTGATGTTGCCTTG
>DATIGQ010000187.1 GCA_035454605.1 Terriglobales bacterium | reverse complement strand
GTCATGTCGATGGGCGCGTTGACGCGGCCGGCGGCGCTCATGGCGGAATAGCCTTCCTGCACCACCAGGACGCGGTCGCCTACCCCGGCATCCACGGCATCGAGTGCCAGGACGGGTTCACCGTGCTCGGTGTCGTCCGGGAGGACGGGCTGCACGATCAACACCTTGCGCCCCTGGTGGGAGGGATGTTTCTGCGTTGCCACCACTTCACCGACCACGCGCCCCAGGATCATCGCGAAACCTTGCGCCCGGCTGGCGATTGCGGCACGGCAGTGACCGCATCCACGATGCCGATAACCGCCGCGTCGGTGGGCACTTCGCCGCTGAGAGCCAGGCCGGCCTCGCGGCCCCGGCACCAGTAGACGGTTTCCTGGAAGCCGGCGCCAATGGCGTCCACGGCCACCAGCGGACGTCCGCGCGGCGAACCGTCACGCTTGATGGGTTGCAGCAGCAGGAGCTTCTGGCCATCGAGGTGCGGATGCTTGGCGGTGGCTACCACGCGGCCGATCACGCGCGCCAGCATCATCAGCGTTTGCCTTTGGCCGGGCCGGCGGCGGCCATGTGTTGCTCGTCTTCCGTGTCGGTGCGCACGGTGTCCACAATGCCCACAATGGCGCTATCGATAGGGGATTCCTTCAGGCCGGCGGCCATGCGGGCGGAGGAGCCGCCCACCAGCAGCACGGTCTCATGGAAGCCGGCGCCCACGGTGTCCACGGAGATGATGTAGTTGGAACCATCCGGCTCACCCGAGGGATTGACCGGCCGGCACACCAAGAGCTTGCGGCCTTCCAGGCGCTCGTCTTTGCGCGTGGCCACCACGGTGCCGACTACGCGAGCCAGGATCATCGGTCAATTTCTCCAGAGCAGGAGCCGCGCCCTGAACTGTCCGGAGCGCGGCGGCGGCTTAGGCGGCCGCGCTCTTGCCGGAGCGGCCGATCGGCAGCACGTCTTCCAGGCTGGCATGCGGCCGCGGAATCACGTGTACCGCGATCAACTCGCCCACGCGGCGAGCGGCGGCAGCACCGGCGTCCGTGGCGGCTTTCACCGCGGCCACGTCCCCGCGCACCATGGCGGTCACGTAGCCAGAGCCGATCTTCTCCCAGCCTACCAGCGTTACCTTGGCCGCCTTCACCATGGCGTCGGAGGCCTCAATCATCGCCACCAGCCCCCGCGTCTCAATCATCCCCAGTGCTTCGCCCATCGTTGTTCTCCAGGTTTCAGGGTTGAATCAGCCGATCACCAAATCAACAGAATCCGGCTACCAGCGCCTCTTGCTGTGCCTCATGGCATCTTCCACGATCGCCGCCAGTTCCTCGCGCGTCACCGTGATGCGCTCCGGCGGTTTGCCGGAGCCGGGTGTAGGAGCGGCGGCTACGTCACTTGCCGTTACCGGGCAACCCGGCGCCATCGCGGCTGCCGAGCTTACACCTTCGTACTTCTCCCGCGCCACCATCAGTTTTGAAACGTCCTCCTGGCTCAGGAGCTGTTGCCGGCCCAGCTGGTGGGCGACCAGGGCGATGCGCGCGAAGTGCTCCACCGTTTCCATCTTCATGTAGGCGCGCAGCAGGTTCTCACCGTAGGTGACCACGCCGTGGTTGGCCATGAGGATGGCGTCGTACTGCGGCACCAGCGGTTCCAGCGCCTCCGTCAGTTCCGGTGTCCCCGGCGTGCCGTACTGGGCGATGGGGATGCATCCCAGCGCCAGCACAATCTCCGAGATCAACGCCTGATTCAGCGGGATGCCGGCGGCAGCGTAACCCGTGGCCGTGGGCGGATGCGCGTGCACGATGCCTTTCACGTCCGGCCGCAGCCGGTAAATCAGCAGGTGCATGGCGATTTCGCTGGAGACATTGCGGCGCCCGATGACCTTCTTACCCTGCATGTCCACCACCACCAGGTCTTCCGGCTCCATCATGCCCTTGCTCATGGCCGTGGGCGTGGAAAGGATGGCGTCGTGGTCCAGACGGACGGAGAGATTGCCATCGGTGGCGGCGACGAAGCCGCGTTCGTGGATCATCTTGCCGAAGCGGCAGATGTCCTCACGATGCTGGCGCTCGCTCTTCATATACTACGCGTGTAGTAGTAAGCCTCTCGTGGGCGCGCTGGTCGGCGTATCCTACCGCAGCCGATTCCAGAGAGGCAACGGGGAAAACTAGCAGATCCACATGCCCCCGGGAACCACCAGGGCGGCGGCCACGGCCAGGAAGTCCAGCCCGTAGGACAAGCCGGTTCCCAGCGCGGCGTATTTCAGCATCCGGCCCCGGTTGCGCTGCCCACGATCGAAGAACAGCCATAACAGCAGGTACCATTCACCCATGCGAATGGGCAACAGCAGGGCGTAATAGGTGACGATCCACCACTCGCCCGATTGCTGTGCCGGACCGTACAGCAGGCCCCAGGAGAGGCCGAAGGTGACGCCAACGGCGATGCCGATGCCCGTCCGCGCCAGGCCGACCAGGATCTTCTTCCTCCCGGTCCAGTCGAAGCCATAGGCGCGGCTCAGATAGAAGGCTGCGCCGGTGTAGCCGGTTGCCTTCACCGCGGCGAACGCGGCAAATCCGATCGGTGATCCGCCTCCGGGCACGGCTCCTCGAGCCGTCAAAATAGCACGAAACCTATAATCGAGAAGTGCGGGTCGCCGACTTCGACTACCACCTTCCGCAGGAATTGATCGCGCAAGAGCCGCTGCCCGACCGCGCGGCCTCACGCCTGCTGCGCCTCGACCGGGCGTCGGGCCGCTTCGAAGACCGCCGCTTCTCCGAACTGCCGGACCTGCTGCGCAGCGGCGACCTGCTGGTGCTCAACAACAGCCGCGTATTCCCGGCGCGGCTTTACGGACGTCGCGGGGGCGCGCGCGCCCAGCCCGTGAGTCCGCAAAACCCGGCGGCCAAGGATTTTCTGCGTGGCCGCGTGGAAGTCCTGCTCACGCGCCAGCTCGATTCGCGAGCGATGGAATGGGAAGCCTTGGTGCATCCCGGGCGCAAGATCGGCGTAGGGGAGCGGCTGTTCTTCGGCGAGCAGGATGAATTACAGGCAGAAGTCGTAGCTCGCGGCGAATACGGTGAGCGGCGCCTGCGGTTTTCCCCGGTTGTGGATTTCTTCGCCCTGGTCGAGCGTATGGGCCACGTGCCCTTGCCCCCGTACATTGATCGCCCCGATGTGGCCGCTGACCGGGAGCGTTATCAGACGGTTTTTGCCCGGGAGCGGGGTTCGGTAGCAGCGCCTACGGCCGGCCTGCATTTCACCCCAGAAATATTGGAGCGCCTGCGCGAACGCGGTATCGAAACCGCGGAAATCACGCTGCACGTCGGATTGGGCACGTTCCAGCCGGTGCACACGGAGATGGTTGAGAAGCACCGCTTGCACAGCGAGTCTTACTCTGTTTCCCAGGCTGCGGCTGCAACCATCCAGAAGGCGCGCCAGGAAGGACCCCGCATCGTGGCCGTGGGCACCACGGCGGTGCGCACCCTCGAACACTGTGTCCGTGCCCACCCGGAAGGCAGGATCCTCCCCGGCTCCGGTGAGACGGACATCTTTATCTACCCCGGCTTCGAGTTCCGCGTGGTGGACGCGCTGCTCACGAACTTCCACCTGCCGCGCTCGACGCTGCTCATGCTGGTCTGCGCTTTTGCCGGACGGGAGAATGTGCTGGCGGCGTATGAGCATGCGGTCAAAGAGCGCTATCGCTTTTACTCCTACGGAGACTGCATGCTGATCGATTGAATCAGTCAATCATTGGATCAATGAAAGGCCACTTCGCCTCGAACAGGCTGCTAGACTCACCCATGCACCTCACGCAATGATTCAATGAACAAATGATTCAATCGTCTCCCAAGGGCCGCGTTTTTCTGCTCGACGCCATGTCGCTGATCTTCCGCGCTTATCATGCCATGGCGCGGCAGCGGCCCATGTCCACGCGTGACGGTCTGCCCACGGCGGCGGTCTACGTGTTCGTCAACATGCTGCGCAAGCTGCGGCAGGATTTCGCGCCCGAGTATCTGGCCGCAGTCTTCGATCCTGCCGGGCCCACCTTCCGCGACCAGCAGGCGGCGGCGCTGAGCACGGTGCGCAAGTTCGACATCAAGACGCAGACGTTTCAGGAGACGGCGTATCACGGCTACAAGGCCAATCGGGCCGAGACGCCGCCTGACCTGGCGCAGCAGTTTCCCTACATCCGGCGCGCGCTCGAGGGCTACGGCATCCCCGTCCTGGAGCAGCCCGGCTACGAAGCCGACGACGTCCTGGGAACGCTGGCGCGCCAGGCAGCCAAGCAATCGTACGAGGTGTACGTCGTTTCCGGCGACAAGGACATGCTGCAACTGGTGGACGACAAGGTGCGCGTGCTCAACCCGCAGAAAGACAATCTGGTCTACGACCCGCCCAAGGTGGAAGAAATCCTGGGCGTCCCGCCGGAGAAGGTGGTGGAGGTGATGGCGCTGCGCGGCGACTCGATCGACAACATTCCCGGCGCGCCCGGCATCGGCGACAAGGGGTCGGTGGAATTGATCCGCCGCTTCGGCTCGGTCGAGAAGGCGCTGGAACGGGCCGCGGAAGTGGAGAAGAAGACGTACCGCGAGTCGCTCGAGAACAACCGCGAGGTCATCCTTCTGAGCAAGGAGCTGGCCACCATTGACCGCAACGTTCCGGTCGAGCTGGATTTGAAGGCGCTCGAAATCAGCGAACCTGACAGCGAGAAGCTAAGGGCGCTGTTCACCGAGCTGGAGTTCACCAGCTTCCTCAAGGAACTGGTGCCCGCGGCCGACCTCGGCCCCACCGACTACCGCGATGCCCACTCAGCCGAAGAAGTCGAGGCGCTCCTGGCACACGTGAATGACTCCAACCCGTTGGCTCTGGCCCTGGCGCCGGCCATCGCCGGCTCTGCGCGCGGCGAGGAAGAGGAGGACGCGGAGGCAGCGAAACTTCCGCTCGCTTCTGCTGAGGTGGTCGCGCCGGCCAACGTGATCGCGATCTCAGCCGCGAAGGGCGAAGCCCTGACCGTGTCTCTCGACAATGGGCCGGCCATGCGTAAGCTCGCCCAGGCACTGGCCGATGCGCAGATTCCCAAGGCCGTGCATGATTGGAAGTCTGCCATTCACGCGCTGGCGGAACACGGCGCGGAGCTGAACGGCGTCCGGCACGAGACCATGCTGTATTCCTACCTGCTCGACCCTACCTACTCCACGCACGGCCTTCCGGAGCTGGCGCTGCGGCGCTTCAACCTGAAGTTGAGCGGGTCGCTGGCCGAAGCTGCGGACATCACCGGGCGACTGGCGCCCACGCTGCGCCAGGAAGTCGAAGGCGACGATCTGCTAAGCGCCTACCAGGACCTCGACCTGCCGCTGGTGCCGGTGCTGGCGCGCATGGAGCAGGCGGGCGTGAAGGTCGACGCCCACGCGCTCGACCGCATGTCTTCGGACCTGGAGCGCGAAGCCGGGAAAGTGGCCGCGCGCATCTACGAGCTGGCCGGCACGGATTTCAACATCAATTCGCCCAAACAGCTCGGCGATGTGCTCTACAACCGGCTCAAGCTGCCCAAGCCCACTCGCTACGGCAAGGGCAGGGTTCCCTCCACGGCGCAGGACGTGCTGGAAGTGCTGGCGGAACGCCATGACGTGCCGCGGCTGGTGCTGGAATACCGCCAGCTCTCCAAGCTCAAGTCCACCTACGTGGACGCTCTGCCGGAGCTGATCGATCCCCGCACCGGCCGTCTGCACACCACCTTCAATCAAACCGGCACGGCGACCGGACGCCTTTCTTCCACGGAGCCCAATCTGCAGAACATCCCCATCCGCACGGAGCTGGGCCGCGAGATTCGCGCCGCCTTCGTCGCCGAACCGGGCCACGTGCTGGTGGCAGCCGACTACTCGCAGATCGAGCTGCGCCTGCTGGCGCATCTGTCGGAAGACCCCCTCCTGGTGGAAGCCTTCCGCCGCGGCGACGACATCCACCGCCTGACAGCCGCGGAAGTGTTCGGCGTGCCGCCGCTGGCCATCGACTCCGAGCATCGCCGCCGCGCCAAGGCCGTGAACTTCGGCATCGTGTACGGCCTCTCGCCCTTCGGGCTCTCGCAGCAGATCGGCGTGGAGCAGCGCGAAGCCAAAAAGTTCATCGATGCCTACTTCGCCAAGTACAAGGGGGTGCGCGCGTTCATCGACCGTACCTTGGAGGAGACAAGGAGGACGCAACGCGTTCGCACCCTCTTCGGCCGCGTGCGGCCCATCCCGGACATCAACAGCAAGAACGCCAGCCTGCGCGGCTTTGCCGAGCGCACCGCCGTGAACACGCCCCTTCAAGGGACCGCCGCCGATCTGATGAAGCTGGCCATGATTCACGTGGACCAGCAGTTGCGCGATCGCGGTCTGAAGACCCGCATGACGCTGCAGATCCATGACGAGTTGGTATTCGAAGCGCCTGAGGCCGAAGTGCAGGAAGTCAGCGCGCTGGTGAAAGAACGGATGGAAAGGGTCTATGCGCTGCGGGTACCGCTGGTGGCCGAAGTCGGTGTCGGAAGGAACTGGCGCGATTTGAAGTAGGTCACACGCCCAAAGCTTTCTGGATGGCCGCGCAGATCGCTTCGGCCGAGCGTTGCATTTCCTGCTCGGACTTGGCCTCGACCATGACGCGTGCGAGGGGCTCGGTGCCCGAGTAGCGCACCACCACGCGTCCATGGCCATCGAGGGCACGCTCCGCGTCAGCGATGGCGTGCGCGACCGCCGCGATCTGGTCCAGCGGCTTCTTCTCGCGCACGCGGACGTTCTTGATGATCTGCGGGAACACTTCCAGGTCGCCGACCAGTTCGGCCAGCGGTTTGCCGCTGCGCACCACGATCTCCATCACCCGCAACGCGGTCAGAAGGCCGTCGCCCGTGGTGTGGTCTCCGGCAAAGATGATGTGGCCGGACTGCTCGCCTCCCAAGACGGCGCCCGACTTCTGCATCTCCTCCAGCACGTACTTGTCACCCACGGGAGCGCGCAGCATGCGGATGCCGGAGCGCGCCAGCGCCGCCTCAAGGCCCATGTTGGACATGGTGGTGGCAACCACCAGGTCGCCGGGCAGCGCGCCTCTCGCCTTCATGTCACGCGCGACGAGAAGCAATACGGCGTCGCCATTGACGACGTTTCCGGATGCGTCCGCAAACAGCGCCCGGTCGGCATCGCCATCGAACGTGACGCCCAGGTCGGCCTCGTTATGCGTCACTTCGCCGGCTACCGCCTGCGGGAACAACGCGCCGCAATGGTCGTTGATATTGCGTCCGTCGGGGGTGTGGTGAAGGTAGCGAGAGCGCACGCCGCAAGCGGCGAACACCTCCTTGGCCAGCGTGCTGGCTGCGCCGTTGGCGCAATCCACCACGACGCGCAGGTGGCTGAGATCGACGCTCTTGAGGTGCTCGTCCAGCCAGCGAACATAGAGACGTTGCAGCGAGGCGCTGCCCGGCAACGAACGCTTGAACGGCGCCCGGTGTTCCGGGGGGCTTGCGGCCTTCACGTCCGCCAGCAGCGAGAAGATCTCCTGCTCGATGGCCAGCTCGACCGCGTCCGGCAGCTTGTACCCGGTGGAAGCGAAGACCTTGATGCCGTTGTCGGTCCAGGGATTGTGCGAGGCGGAGACCACCACCCCGGCGGCAAAGCCGCGCGCTCGCGCCAGGTAGGCGATGCCCGGAGTGGTGATGACGCCGGCGCTCTCCACCTGGGCGCTCGCCGCCGCCAGGCCGGCCGTCACGGCGTCGGCGATCCAGGCGCTGGACTCGCGCGTGTCCTGGCCGAGGACCACTTTCGGGGGCCCGTTGCTTCGTTTCAGATGGTGGCCCAGGGCGCGCCCGATGATGAAGCTGGTGTCGGCGTCGAGCGGGAACTCGCCCGCGACGCCGCGAATGCCGTCGGTGCCGAACAGCTTCCTCATTCCTGCTGACCCTTCACGGGCTCAGACTCGTCCGGGACCACGACAGGCGTGGGCAGCGCCGCCGGTGGCAGGTAACGATGCACCAGCTCACCCAGCCGCTGACGCAAGTACTCGACGGTGATGTCGCGCTCCACTTCGCCGGCTACACCCAGGCTGATGGCCCCGGTTTCTTCGGAGACCACAATGGCCACCGCGTCCGTGTCCTCCGTGATGCCGATGGCGGCGCGGTGGCGCGAGCCCAGTTGCGTGGAGAGGACTGGGTTCATGCTCAGCGGCAGGAAGCAGGCTGCGGCCGCTACACGGTCTTTCTGCACGATGACCGCGCCATCATGCAGGGGCGCGCTGGGACGGAAAATCGTGGCCAGCAGGTCATAGGTCAGGTGCGCATCCAGCGGCACTCCGCTCTCGATGTAGGTCTTGAGCCCGACTTCCCGCTCGATGACGATCAGCGCGCCGGTGTGATTCTGCGCGAACAGGTTCACGGCCAGCACGATGTCGTCGTACGAATCCGATCCCGCGCCCTGGGAGAAGCGCGCGAAGGTGAGAGCGCGGCCCAGCTTTTGCAGCGCCTGCCGTATTTCCGTCCGGAAGATGAGGATGAGCGCGAATACGGCCCAGGGCAGCAGGGTGTCGGCCAGCCAGCTCACCATGGGCAAGTTCGCAGCGCGCGCCAGGTAAAGCACCAGGGCCACAGCCGCTGCGCCCAGCAGCACATGGTAGCCGCCGGAGCCGCGCAGCATCATCAGGAAGCCGTAGACCAGCGCGGCCACCACCAGGATGTCCAGCACGGTCACGAGCGACACTTGTGTCCCGAGCTCGAGGATGCGAGTCATCTTTTCTAATCTATAAACGTTGAATCCAGAGCAGGCCGGTTACGCGTTCGACCTATTGTACCGCCATGCTCCAACCGGCCTGCGGAGGGGCCCCTCCCAAGCGGCTCGGTTAGAATCGAGCCTGGTTGTCATGACCGCCGAAGTCACATCCCGGAACGGCCAGCCGGCGACGACCGAACTGCCCGCGTGGCTACGGGAGATGTATCCCTTCCGCACTGCGAGCCTCATGGTCCACGGCAAGCGCATGAGCTACGTCGAGGAAGGCGCTGCCGACGCCCCGCCCATCGTGCTGCTGCACGGCAACCCGACCTGGTCGTTCCTCTACCGCAACGTGATTCCGAAGCTCACCGGGCGCTACCGGGTGATCGCGCCCGACCACATCGGCTTCGGCCTTTCGGAGAAGCCCGGCGACCTGGCCTACTACACGCTGGAGCGCCACATTGCCAATTTCACCGCGCTGGTGGAATCGCTGGGGCTCAAGAAGATGACCCTGGTGCTGCACGACTGGGGTGGGCCCATCGGGCTGGGCTACGCGGTGGCGCGTCCGGAGAACGTCGCGCGCCTGGTGCTGATGAACACCTGGGCGCATCTGCCGCACAACCCGGACGCCTACGAACTGCACTGGGGGCTGCGCCTCTCGCGCGGGCCGCTGGGCAGCTTCACCGTCCGCCGCTTGAACCTGTTTGTCGAACTGGCGCTGCGGACCGCGGTGGCGCGCAGGCTCTCTCTGCACGAATTCGACGCCTACCGCTTCCCGTTTCCGGATGCCGCCGCGCGTACCGGCGTGCTGGCGTTTCCGCGCATGATCCCGCTGCGCGAATCCGATGCCGCCGGCCGCACCATGAGCGAGATCGAGCGCGGGCTGGCGAGAATCACCGCGCCCGCAGACATCCTGTGGGGACGGCAGGACCCGGTATTCGGCCGCCTCGACGCCTACCGGCTGCGCGACAACCTGCGCAACGCGCGCGAGCCGGTGTTCCTCGATTCGGCCTCGCACTTTCTGCCGGAGGACGCGCCCGACGTCCTGGCGGAGAAGATCCTTACCGAGCGCAAGGCCGCGGTGGCGCTGAAGATACTCTCCTGAGGATCTGGGCGCGCCGATTCGCAGAGCCTGTCCCGAGCGAAGCCGAGGGAGTGCGCGAAAGGCGCGCATCCCTATTCGACTACGGTTGCGCTTTTTTCACTGTTGCCTGCAGCGTGCCCCGCGCCAGGCGGGCGGAGATCTCATCGCCCTGAGTGAGTTGTGCGGCGTCCTTCACCAGGTTGCCGGCGGCGTCGAAAACCAGGGCATAGCCGCGGTCCAGCACCTTGAGCGGCGAAAGCCCGTCGAGCTGCGCGGCCAGGCGGTCGAGTGAGGCGCGGCGCTCAAGCATTTTTCGGCGCGCGGCTGCGCCCAGCGCGGCGATCTGGGCAGCGAGTTCGCGGCGCATGGCCGAGCAGCGCCCGCGCAGGTCGTAGTGGCGCAGGCGGGTGGCGGCGACATCGAGCCGCCGGCGGTGTCCATCCAGCAGGTCCTGCTGGGCCTGCGCCAGGCGGAAGAGCAGTTCATCGGCGCGCTGCTGTTGCCGCCCAAGGAATTCGTTGATGCGGGCGAAGGCGGCGTGCTGAGCCAGTTCCGTGAGGGTCTGGCGCGCCATCAGGAGCTGGTAGCGCGCGGCCCGGGCCAGGCGCTCGCGCAGGTCGGCGATGCGGCGCTCCAGATCGTGCTTGGGCTCGACCACCATTTCCGCCGCGGCCGAAGGCGTAGGCGCGCGCAGGTCAGCGACGAAATCGGCGATGGTGAAATCGGTCTCGTGGCCGATGGCGGAAATCACCGGAACCTTGCTGGCCGCGATGGTGCGGGCCAGCGCCTCATCGTTGAAGGCGGCCAGGTCTTCAGCCGAGCCGCCGCCGCGGGCCACCAGGATGACGTCCACGTTGCGGGCACGGCTGAAGTGATCGATGCCGGCAGCGACTTCGGCGGCCGCGCTCTCACCCTGCACCTGCGCGGGGAAGATCAGCACGCGGATACTCTCATGCCGCCGCCGCAGCACATTCAGGATGTCGCGGATGGCGGCGCCCTGCGGCGAAGTGACGATGCCGATGGCGCGGGGCAAGGCCGGCAGCGGCTGCTTGCGCGCGGCGTCGAACAGGCCCTCGGCGGCCAGGCGCGCCTTTAACTGCTCGAAAGCGATCTGCAGCGCGCCCGCGCCCTTGGGCTCCAGGTACTCGGCGGAAAGCTGCAGTTCGCCGCGCGCTTCGTACACAGTGACGCGACCGCGGGCGATCACGGCCATGCCGTCGGCGGGCCGGAAGCGCAGCAGGCGCGCCTGCGAGCGGAACATCACCAGGCGAAGCTGGGCGTCGCCATCCTTGAGGGTGAAGTAGAGGTGCCCGGAGTCGGCGGCGCGGAAGTTCGAGATTTCGCCCTCGACCCAGACGTCGGAATATTCGCGCTCGACGGAGGTGCGCAGCGCGCCGATCAGGTCGCGCACCGTCCACACCCGCCGCGCCTGCGGGAAGAGCAGGCCGAGCTGGGGATCGAGCGCCACGCGGGCAGTGTACCCGACCCGGGAGATCGTCAGGAAAAGGATTCACCGCCGCGAGCAGAGAGGTCGCGGAGTGGAAGGATCAAAGGGCAAAGGCCCGGACACGGAGGGCGGAGAGCGAAGGACCAAGGGGCAAGATCGGATGCTCGCGTCGCGCGTTCAGCCCGCAAGAGCAGCGGGCGCGCGGTCCCCTTCGACTTCGCTCAGGGCTCGGGCCTGCGGCCCTCGGGGCGAAAGCGCCCAGATCCTTCGCTCGACCAAGGTCCCTCGCTGCGCTCGGGATTTCGGCGCGCGGCTCAGACGCCGCGCAAACGCCTCAATCTCGCTCAGGATGACAATCGGCTACTCCAACGGAGGCGCGGCGGCGTACGGCTCGTTCTGGACGACCTCGAAATCGTCATAGACGGCGGCGATGCCCACCCGCTTATCGGCCTCGCGCTGCTGGATGCGCACGATGCGGGCCTTGCAGCGCACCACCACCTGTTTGTCCTTGCCGGTGATCTCCGGGGGCAGGGGCATGGCGACTTCGATGGTGGAGCCCATCTTGAGCTCGACGTCGGTATAGAGGAAGACGCTGTTCTGGCTGACGTCGCGGCTGTACCACACCTCTTCGTGGACGCCGCCGTTCGACCAGCGGACCGAGGCCGGCATCAGGTGCGGAATGCGTTCGTGAGTGCGCTTGCTCTTACTCTCTGGCATAGTCCTCCCCTTTGCGCAGAACCAGTGGGGAGAGCCAGGCAGGGGGAACGCCCAGTTAAGTTATAGATAGCATGAAAGCCGGCTTTTGGGAATCCCCCTAAAGGGCCATCCCCGGCTCTGGTCATTGTAGCGCGTTTGGGCGGTAAGGGATTGCCCGTATTGGCTTTCCGCCTCCCCGCCGGTCTTGCGCTCTCCGTAGTCCACGTTCGCGCGCTCCTGCCTTTTCCTGGGAGCGGAAGGCGCAAAGCGGAGAGCGCTCTTCTCAGTGCCGCAGCCGCCCGATCAGGTACAGGACCAGGGAGAGCAGCAGACTCAACAGCAGCGAGGTCGCCAGCGGAAAGTAAACAACGCTGTTCTTGCCGCGCCAGACGAAGTCTCCGGGCAGCCGGCCCAAGGGAAGGTTCAGCTTGCCGCCCAGCGTCAGAAGCAGGCCGAGGACGACCAGAATAGCGCCCAGGAGGATGAGCAGCTTGCCGGCGCTGGACATACAGGAATTC
>DATIGQ010000186.1 GCA_035454605.1 Terriglobales bacterium | reverse complement strand
TAGGTGTTGCGCGTCTTTATCTCTTCGGCGAACCGATTCCTAAAATGGTGCATGATCTCCATTGCATCTTCATCCCCAGAGTGGATTTCTGTCAGCAGCGCACAGGCCGTGTCGAGAAGCATTTGTGCGGTGACGGCGTGGTGGCCCACTATGATGTTTGCCAACTTTTGGTTCCGTAGTCCGTCACGATGGAGGATAAGCGTGATCATGTGTCGAAGAAACAAACACACGAGCTCGAATTGCTGGACGTATCTGCCGAGCGCAGCGTATTGCTCATTTGTTTGCCTTGCGTAGCGCTCATGCCGGCTCTCCGGAGGAACTTCAGTCATCTAGATCGCGGTAGGAACGCCCGTTACCGGGCGCCCCCCGCACAGATCCGTACGTGCGGCATTCCCGCATACGGCTCCCACCTCGGGTGTTTGACGGCGAAGCGCTGCTGCGGCCAAGGATGAAGGATGCGCGGTTGGGGGAGCCAGGCGGCGGTCAGCTGGTCCATCCGATCCCAGGTGAGGCGGCTGCGCTGGCTGCGTCGCCGTAGCGAGCGCCGCCAGAGGTTGGCCACATGGTGCCGGAAGCTTCCCAACGCCCGATGGTTGGTCGGAACCGCATGGTAGGCGAAGTAGCCGGTCACGACCCGCTTCAGCCATGTCCCCTGCTCGGGAAGGGGCTGATGCCGGCGCCGCCGCAGTCCCTCCTTGATCTCCTTGAGCTTCGCCCGCATGCGGTCGCGCCGGGTCTTCCTCTGGACGAGGAAACGGCCCGATCGTGACCTGCCGCAGATCAGAGTGAAGCCCAGAAAGTCGAAGGTTTCCGGTTTGCCGAGCCCGCATCGCGCGCGCCAGACCGCTGCGAGGCGGCCGAACGCGATCAGGCGGGTCTTGTCCGGATGCAGCGACAGCCCAAACTCCCACAGCCGCTCGCGCATGGCGTCCCAAAAGCGGCGGGCATCGGCCTCATGCTCGAAGCCGACCACGAGGTCATCCGCATAGCGCAGGATGATCATGTCGCCCGTGGCCTCGCGCCGTCGCCAGCGCTGGGCCCAGAGGTCGAAGACGTAGTGCAGGTAGACGTTGGCGAGCAGCGGCGAGATCACCGACCCTTGCCCCGTCCCCGTGTCACTGACCGTCACCACCCCATCCTCCAGGACACCCGCCCGGAGCCATTTCTGGATCAGGCGGAGCAGGCGCGGGTCACCGATCCGGTGTTCCAGGAAGCGGACGAGCCAGGATTGGCTCACCGCATCGAAGAACGATCGGATGTCGGCGTCCAAAATCCAGTTCACCCTGGTGCCGGAGATCCCGACGATGAGTGCGTCCAGCGCATCGTGCTGGCTGCGCCCCGGCCGGAACCCGTAGCTGAACCCGAGGAAGTCCTCCTCGTAGATCGCGTTCAGCACCTCCACCGTGGCCCTCTGGACGATCTTGTCCTCCAGGGCAGCCACCGCCAGGGGTCGCTGCCGGCCGTCCGGCTTCGGGATATACCGTCGCCGCGATGGCAGAGCCCGGTACGCTCCCCGTTGGACCCGGGCATGCAGATCTCTGAGCCTGGGCTCGAGGTCTGCCTCGTAGTCCCGCCAAGTTAGCCCGTCCACCCCGGGAGCGGCATCCCGCTTGAGCGCGAAGAATGCCGTCCGGAGCAGATCGATGCCGACGTGGTGGAGGAGCGCGGTGAACCGTTCCTTCTTCCTCTGTCGTGCCGCTTGCCGTACGCGATCCAGCGCCTGGGACACGCTTGCCCGGTTCTGCGCCCGGCACGTGCTTTGCTGGCCCGCGTTCCCCTCGGCCCCCGCCCTTGGCTCCACCGGCTCCGCCGCCGGTTGCCCGGCCTTGTTCGTCGGCTTCGTAGCTACTATGGCGGGGTCTGACTTCTCGCGCCCGTGCATCACCGGCTACGGCTCCTCGCCTTCCCAGTACGGACCGGCGGTACGACATCCTGCCGGCCAGACGCGAGATCTCCCGGTTCCCGCACAGGGAGCATCCGCACATGCCAGGGTCTCCGACCACGCCGGGCCGAACAGGCGCTCGCGATATCGCGCCCGTCCGTGTTGCCTTCCGCCATGAGAACAGCGTCGGCACCCGGGACAACAGTTCTTTCGCGGCTCAATGGCTGGCCTATGCGCACCCCTACCGACGCTTCACCCCCGCCCTCACGGACGACGGCGCACGGCTCGGGGCCGATGTGGATCGCTACTCCTTCATCGCAGTGGACTTGCACCACCTACTCCCTGCCGGTCTCCCGGCGCACTCTCAGCTAACTGTAGACCGGAGGAAGACCGGTATAACAGGCCTTCGTGAATAGCAGGATAACGTAGTCCGCTTCGTTCCGAATTCCGACCTGCTCCTGGCTCATGCAAGGAATCGGATGGTCGGGCTGCGCGCTCCTCCTGGCCGGATGTGGTAGGGCTCCAGCGCAAGAAGGATCGTCCCGCCCCGCAACCGCGGGCCCTGATCGCGGCGCGGCGACAGATTCCCACCCTGACTCGTGAATGTTGCTAAAGCGTTAGATTAAGGAAGAGTAAGCACCGCCG
>DATIGQ010000185.1 GCA_035454605.1 Terriglobales bacterium | reverse complement strand
TGGTGCGCGTGCAAACCTCCGCATTGACGGGCTTGGGCATCGCCGAACTGCGGCAGGAGATCCGCGGGCAGTTGGGAGTGGCCGCTTCCGGCGAGCAGGAAGCCGGATTCCTCACCAGCGTCCGCCACCAGGGGCTGGTGCGGGAATCGCTGGCGGCGCTCGACTCCGCCGAACGCGCCGCGCGCGAGAACGTGCCCCACGAGATGCTGCTGCTCGACCTCTACAGCGCGCTGCGGCCGCTGGACTCCATCACCGGCGCCACCACCGCCGACGATATCCTCAACCTGATCTTCTCTTCCTTCTGCATTGGGAAGTGATCGACGATTGAATCATCACCAATCCCAAGAGCTTCTCTGTGTCTCCGTGGTGAATCATTCCTTCCCGGGCTGCAGCCAGTTAGGCGGCTTGATGAATGTGGCATCGACGTCGAGAGTGCCGGCGATTTCGCCGGCGTCGT
Source organism: Terriglobales bacterium (assembly GCA_035454605.1). Classification (NCBI taxonomy): domain Bacteria; kingdom Pseudomonadati; phylum Acidobacteriota; class Terriglobia; order Terriglobales; species Terriglobales bacterium. The sequence goes on along the minus strand of DATIGQ010000185.1, from coordinate 8,682 downwards.
CGCGACCCTTCACGAAGGTGACGCGCTGCTTGTCGCCCTGGGCGAAGGGGTCGAGCAGGTGAAACTCCCGAATCTCGAACAGGCGGGCGCCGGTGGGCGCGATGTATTCGTCGAACACCACGCCCTGGACCAGGTAAGCGTGGCCGCGCCACAGCAGCAGGAAGGGATGCCCGCGGCGCAGCGACATGATCATCCAGTCGGCCTGGTCGGGCGGACCGGGGAGGAAGCGCGCGGCCAGGCGCACCTTGCGCCCGTCATCCAGCACATATTCGCCGCTGATGGCCGAGGCGAGCTTCTCGGCGTCGCCGAGGGGCGAGATGCATACCGTCCCGAAGTAAGCGCGCAGCAGCCAGAATTCCTGGCCGAGGTCCACGTCCTGGCGCTCGAGCAGGGTCTCTACGCCCGCCGCCCATGACCAGTTGTCGCACTTCTGCCCGGCCACGACTACCGCGAGATCGGGAATCTGCTCTTCCTGCGCCGGCTTCACCGCCAGCGGCATGCCCTTGAGTTTCTGCTGGTCATCGGCGGTCGCAGCGAGGACAAGCAACAGGAGCGCGAACACGAGGCCGGCAGAGCGGTTCACGTGTCTAGTGTAGCCCTGCTTTCAGCGGCGGGGGAGTCAGGGAAAGGGTCGGTCAGGCCCGGAAGTCACCGCGTCAGTGCGGCCAGCGCCTCGCGGAACAGGGCTTCGAAGGAATCGGCCTTGCCGTTCCGGGTGGCGGCGGTCAGGGCGCGCTCGGCCTGCGGACGACCGTAACCAAGATTCAGGAGCGCGGAGAGCACGTCTTCCTCGACCGGCGAAACCGCGGCCGCGGCGGGAGCGGCGCCGGCCAGCGCATCCAGCTTGTCGCGGAGCTCCAGCGCCATGCGCTCGGCGGTCTTCTTGCCGATTCCGGGAATGCGCGTGAGCCGGGCCACGTCACCGGAGCGGATGGCCGCCACCAGTTGCTCGGCCGGCATCCCGCTCAAGACCGTTATCGCCAGCTTGGGCCCGATACCCGAAACCTGAAGCAGCCGCTCGAAGAGCTGCTTCTCTTCCGCGCGCAGAAACCCGTAGAGCGTCAGGGCATCTTCGCGGACATGGGTATGGACGAAGAGCGCCACCTCGCAGCCCACGTCGGGCAAACCGGAAAACGTGGGGATGGAGATATTCACGTCGTAGCCCACGCCAGCGGCCTCGACCACAGCCTGGTTGGGATGCTTTGCGATCAGCCGTCCGCGGAGGTGGGCAATCATGCTGGGGCCATTTAACCACAGAGGACACGGAGGAACACGGAGAGAAGCTGCCGCAAGACCGCACTGACTCTGACCTATAATCTGCAGCATGAAGGCCGGTGCATGGATCCCGGCGTTGTGGCTGACGTTCCTCTCCGCGATTGCCCTGGCCCAATCGCCACAAGCCCCTATAGCGAAGATCGAACCCACAGTGCCCAGGATCATCGTTCGGGAGTTGACCTTCGAGGGAGCCACAAAGCTGCCGGTTCCTGATCAGGACTTGATTGCGGCCGAGGTTAAGGCCCGCGAATACGGCTGGCCGATGGAATGGCGCGAGGACCTAAGCTACAGAATCACCGACGGGTGGCAGCGCCATGGATTCCTCCTGGCCACTGCGAAACCACACTATCGACTCCTCCTCAACGAAGGCTGGCTCTTCGAGGTTGCGGTCCGGGCAGAGATTCACGAAGGTCCGCAGTACCGCTTGGGCGGCTTCCGCTGGAAAAACCTCACCGTGTTCTCAGCAGCAGAACTGGAGCCGTCGTTCCCCATCGTCGTCGGCGAGCTTGTGGATACTCGGAAAGTCGCTGCGGGGATGAACGCCGTGCGAGAGCTCTACTGGGCCAGGGGATACATCAACTTCACTTTCGTTCCGGCCGGGTATGCATTCGATGACGAGCAACAAACGGCCGAGCCCATACTTGAGGTCGATGAGGGTCAACCATTCCGCGTCGGGGGCATTGATATCGTCTCGACCGACGCGGTTCTGCAGGAACGCCTCCGGTCAGTGTCAAGACTTAAGCACGGTGACATCTTTGATTTGAGGCTTTGGCATCAATTCCTCCGCGATGTGGACGAAATCGCGCCCTCCGAAGCGTATCCAGTGGTGAATGGCTGGGTGAGGCCGCACAAACGGACGCAAATCGCGGACATCCATCTGTTCATTGGTTTCGAAGCGGAGTCGGAGTCGGAAGACTCGCAAGTGGAAGTCGCAGGCTCCGAACCTGAGGAAGAGCCCTCCACATGGTCCATCGGCCGGTACCGGGGCCAGAGGTTGCTCGTGCCCGAGAAGCAATACACCAACGAATTCCCCTCGCAGTAGCCGGAAACCTAGCTTCTCCGCCGGTAGTACACCGCGAACTCGAAACCGGGATTGGGCGGGAAGAGTTCGGCGACCTTGCGCAGGCGCTCGGCCAGGGCGCGGGGCTGCAGCAGCGGATAGTCGCGCTCGCGCAGTTCGTTGTAGTCCACGTCCAGGTAGAGCGAGAGAAGATAGATGGCGATGGCGTCGCTGAAGGTGGTGGTGAAGTACTCGCTCTTGTGCTTTTCCTGGTCGGGGCCGGGCGTCGTGGAGAGCTTGCGCAGCTCCCAGGCGTCGAGCGAGGTTTCGCCGCGGACCTTCTCCTCCACTTGCTGCCACGCCAGGGTGGAGAACGACCCCGGTACGCCGGCGCGCTCCACAAACGCGTGTCCTACGTTGATGTAGAACTCAAAAGCCAGGGTGAAGCGGTCCTCGGAGAGGCGGGTGGAGATGAACACGGCCTGCGCGTCGCCCAAAGTGACATTGCGATGGCAGACGGCCTGGTCGGAGAGCGAGACATCATAGCGGTCGGCGATGACCGTGTCCTCGCCCTGGCCCACGGTGAGGGGCACGAAATAGTAGGCCTTGCGGTCGAGCGACGCCGCGATGGGCCCGGGCACGGCGGCGATGATGCGGTCCAGGTTGGCGGCCGCTACGCCCGTCTCGCCCACGGTGGCAAAGCAGATACCGTTGGGCGCCTGCGACACGGGTGTTCCGCGAACGACGTCGGCCGCGGGACGCGTTTCAGCCTGGAGAGTCTGGGACATGGGACACGCCAATTCTAGCTGAAGCGAAGGCGGGGCTGGCGGCGCGCCCCGTATCGCAGCGGCAGGGTGACCATTCAAGCCTGCGATTCCCCGTTTGGCGGGATTTCCGTCGCCCAAGCACTCCTCTGGCGTAGAATGCCGGGACGCGGTTTTCTGCGCGTCACCAGCGGCGCAGGCGATAACCGCGGCTGGAAAAGCGGCATCCAAGCAAACAAGGCGGACGCAGTTTCGGCTCGCCAGTGGATTCCCGCAACCTATTTCCAGCAGGAGGAGTGATGGATCGTCGTCGCAGCATCCAGGCGCATGAGGTATTCGGCGCCTGGGGCAAGATCCTCACCGGCAAGGTCCCGTTCCTTTCCATCGAGATCACGCGCGAGTGTCCGCTGAGCTGCCCGGGATGCTACGCCTACGGCGACACCCACCTGGGCGGTGGGACCACGTTGCGCGACCTCAACGACCTGCGCGGCGACGACCTGGTGGAAGGCGTGGTCGGCCTGGTCAAGAAGCACAAGCCCATGCACGTTTCGCTGGTGGGCGGCGAGCCGCTGGTGCGGCATCGCGAGTTGAGCCGCATCCTGCCGCGGCTGAGCGCCTTGAACGTGTTTGCTATGGTGGTGACCAGCGCGGTGATCCGCGTGCCGGTGGAGTGGATGAGCATCCCGCGCACGCGCGTGGCCGTCTCCGTCGACGGGCTGCCGGAGCACCATGACATCCGTCGCAAGCCGGCCACCTACGAGAAGATCCTGAAGAACATCGAAGGCTGCGAGGTCAACATCCACTGGACCATCACCCGGCCGATGATCGACCGCCCCGGCTACCTGGACGAGTACGTAGCCTTCTGGAACGCGCGGCCGGAATGCAACAAGATCTGGGCCAGCCTGTACACGCCGCAGCGCGGCGAGCAGACGCCGGAGATGATCCCGCTGGAAGCGCGCCCGCAAGTGGCGGAAGCGCTGGCGGCGCTGGGCAAGAAGTACCCCAAGCTGCTCATGCCGGAAGGCGTGGCGCACGCCTTCGTCACGCCGCCTCCGACGCCCAAAGACTGCGTGTTCGCGCAGATGTCGGTGAACTACTCGGCCGACCTCACGAGCCGGGTGGAGCCCTGCATCTTCGGCGGCGATCCCGATTGCGCGCAGTGCGGCTGCGCGGCCAGCGTGGGGCTGAAGTGGCTCGGTGAGATTCCGCTGGCCCTGGGCCTGAAGCCCGGACACATCATGCGCAGCTCCATCGCCATCGGCGCCCTGGCGCGGCGTCTGGATCCGCGCTCGGCCGAAGGCGTGCGCTGGGCCCCCAAGCCCGCGGGGCTGGTGCAGATCAAGCCGTAGGACTGTGACGTCATGATGTTGCCCAAGGCCAACATGCCTGCTGGAAGTCCGGCGCCCGGCTCTCGAACATCTTCGCGCTCTTAGCGCATTCGGTTTGAATCCGATAAACTGAACGCTTTTGAAGGCATTTCGATAGCGCATGTCTGAAACCATCCAAGTCCAGCTTCCCGACGGCAGCGTCAAGGCGGTGCCCAGGGGCACGACTCCGCTGGAGATCGCGCGCTCCATTGGGCCGCGGCTGGCCGATGCGGCGCTGGCCGCAAAAACCAATGGCGACCTCATCGACCTGACGCGGCCGTTGGAGAAGGACTCTTCGCTGCGCATCCTGACGGAGAAAGATCCTGAGGCGCTGGAAGTCTTCCGCCATTCTTCCGCGCACCTTTTGGCGGCGGCGGTGCTAGAGCTTTTTCCGGAGACCAAGCTGGGACACGGCCCGGCGACCGAGAGCGGCTTTTTCTACGACTTTTATCGCGAGAAGCCGTTCACGCAGGAGGATCTGGAGCGCATCGAGAAGAAGATGCAGGAACTGGTGGAGCAGGACATCCCCTACGCGCAAGAGCACCTGCCGCGGGCGGAGTGGCTGGAGCGCTTCCGCGCCGACGGCGACTTCATGAAGTGCCACTTCATCGAGCAGTTCACCCGGCCGGACGAGACCATCTCCATCTACCGCACGGGAAAGTTCCTGGACTTCTGCCGCGGGCCGCACATCCCTTCCACCGGGCGCATCAAGGCCTTCAAGCTGCTCAACGTGGCCGGAGCCTATTGGCTGGGCAGCAAAGACAACGCCCAACTGCAGCGCATCTACGGCATCTCGTTCTACTCGAAAAAAGAGCTCGACCACTACCTGCACCAGATGGAGGAAGCCAAGAAGCGCGACCATCGCGTGCTGGGCAAGCAACTGGACCTGTTCTCCATACAGGACCTGGCGGGGCCGGGGCTGATCTTCTGGCATCCCAAGGGCGGCATCGTCCGCAAGCAGATGGAAGACTGGCTGCGCGACGAGTACCTGAGGCGCGGCTACTCCCTGGTCTACACGCCACACATCCTGCGCGTGGACGTGTGGAAGACCAGCGGGCACGAGGGCTACTACGCGCAGAACATGTACCCGGCCATGGAAATGGACGACGCCCATTACCGCGTCAAGCCCATGAACTGCCCGGGGCACATCCTCATCTACAAGACCGGGCTGCGCTCCTATCGCGACCTGCCGATGCGCCTGGGCGAACTGGGCACGGTGTACCGCTACGAGCTTTCCGGGGTGATGCACGGCCTGTTGCGCGTGCGCGGGTTCACCCAGGACGACGCCCACATCTTCTGCACGCCGGAGCAGATCGAGGACGAAATCGTCGCCTGCCTCGACTTCGCCTTGGCGGTGCTGAAGACCTACGGCTTCGACCAGTACGTGGTGGAGCTTTCCACCTGGGATCCCAAGGACCGCAAGAACTTCCTGGGCCGCGACGACCAGTGGGAAATGGCCAACCGGTCGCTGGAGAACGCGCTCAAGCGCCGCAGCCTGGAGTACAAGTTCATCCCCGGCGAGGCGGCGTTCTACGGGCCCAAGATCGACATCAAGCTGGTGGACGCCATCGGGCGGCTGTGGCAGCTCACCACCATCCAGTTCGACTTCAATCTTCCGCAGCGCTTCGACCTGGAGTACGTGGCCGAAGGCGGCTCGCGCAAGCAGCCGGTGATGGTGCATCGCGCGCTCTATGGTTCGGTGGAACGCTTTTTCGGCGTGCTGCTGGAGCACTACGCGGGCGCCTTCCCGTTGTGGCTGGCGCCGGTGCAGGCGGTGGTCATCCCCATCAGCGAACGGCACCATGAGTACGGCGACAAAGTGGCGAAAGAACTGGAAGCCGCGGGCGTACGTGTCCACCTGGACGCGCGCAATGAGAAGATGAACGCCAAGATCCGCGAGCACGCGCTGCAAAAAGTCCCCTACATGCTGGTGGTGGGAGACAAGGAAGCGCAGGCCGGCGGCGTGAACCTGCGAACCCGCGGCAAAGAGAAGACCGAGGACATGCCGCTGGCAGACTTCGTAAGCCAGATCAGGAAGTTGACGGCGGAGAAGTCCACGTCGCTCTAGCTGCGGATTCTTACTCGGGGGCGATTTCGCCTACTACCTCCATCACCTGTTCCAGCGGCTTCTTCGTGATGTCCGGTACTTTCGCGTCCTTTGCCGGATAGCCGACCGGGATCAGTAGGTACGGCTTTTCGTTCTTCGGGCGCTCGAGGATGCGGCTGAGGAAGCCCATGGGGCTGGGCGTGTGCGTGAGCGTTGCCAGTCCGGCGATGTGCAACGCGGCCAGCAGGAACCCGCAAGCCAGTCCGACCGATTCCATCACGTAATAGTGCTTGCGGTGGATCTCTGCGCCGCCGGGCCCGGTTTCAAGGCCATAGTCCTCGCGGAACACCACGATGAGATAGGGCGCAGCCTCGAGGAACTCCTTGTGCCAGTCCGTACCCAGCGGCGCCAGCGCCTCCAGCCACTCGTTGGGGGCACGGTGTTCGTAGAAGGCGCGTTCTTCCTCCTCGGCAGCCAGGCGGATCTCGCGCTTGATCTTCGGATCGGATACCACGACGAAGCGCCAGGGCTGCTGGTTGGCGCCCGAGGGCGCGCCCGCGGCCACCCGGATGGCGCCTTCGATCAGCTCGAAGGGTACCGGGTCGGGTGAGAACTCGCGCACCGAGCGGCGCCGCTCGATGGTGGCGGCAAATGTAGCCAGCCGCGCGCGCTGCTCCTCTAGTGTGGGCCGCTGGTATTCGAGCGGAATGAACTTGGGCTGGGCCGGGGACATCGTGCCTCCTCGGGACAGACGAATGAGTCTAAACCAGCTTCTTATGATGCCGGAGCGCGCGCCGGGATACCTCGGAGCTGTTGCCCACAGCGGCACGGCCCCTTGTTTTCCCCGGCATTGGCGCTAGACTCGGTCTATGCGAGCTGTCATTCGTGCCTGCCTGCTGGTTCTGATCCTGGTTTCCGCCACCACCGCACAGCAAGAGTCCAAGGAGCCTACCAAGCCTCCCACGGTCACACCGCCCCCCAGCGTGCTTCCGCCGACGCCCGCCTGGGTGGACGAGATGGTGAAGAAGCAATTCGGGCCCGAGTTCAGCGTCGTCGACGATTTTGCTCCGGCCCTGATTACCGTCGATCTGGATGGCGACCAGGTGGAAGACTGCGTCATCGTGGGCCGCTCCAAGAACCCGCTGGTCGATCAGCGGGACTACGGCTTCAAGGTACTCGACCCGCACAACGCCTACTTCGGCTTCGGCAACCCGAAGATCACCTGGGATTTCAACATGCGCGACCCGCTGCGCAACCGCTTCCTGCTGGTGATCCACGGTGCCGGCACGGAGGCCTGGCGCGCCGCTGCCCCCAAGGCCAAGTTCGTGCTCATCAATATTCCCTTTGACCGCCTGGGCCTGACCCGCATCGAGTACAAGAAAAAAACCATCAACGCCTTGAGCACCGAAGAAACCAGCGTCCTGAGCTCGGTGGTGTTCTGGAACGGCAAGAAGTATCGCTGGGAACCCAACCAGGCGTTGCCGTAGAACCACGTGCCTCTGTGGCTATAATCCTTCCCGCATGGATTTGGAACAGAAACTTGCCGAGCTGAAAAAGCGCGACGCGCTGGCCGAGGCCGGCGGCGGCGAAGACCGCCGTGCGCGCCAGCACAAAGAAGGAAAGATGTCGGCGCGCGAGCGCATCGAGTTCCTGCTCGACGATGCAACCTTCGAAGAGACCGACAAGCTGGTCACGCACCGCTCCACCGACTTCGGCATGCAGGAGCAGAAGGTCCTGGGCGACGGCTTCGTCACCGGGTACGGGCGCATCGAGGGGCGCCTGGTGTTCGCCTTCGCGCAAGACTTCACCGTGTTCGGCGGCTCGCTCTCCGAGGCCAACGCGCTGAAGATCTGCAAGATCATGGACCTGGCCATGCGGGTGGGCGCGCCCGTCATCGGGCTGAACGACTCGGGCGGGGCGCGCATCCAGGAAGGCATCATGTCGCTGGGCGGCTACGCCGATATCTTCCTGCGCAACACGCTGGCCTCAGGCGTCATCCCGCAGATCTCCGCCGTCATGGGGCCGTGCGCCGGGGGCGCGGTGTACTCGCCGGCCATTACCGACTTCATCCTCATGGTGGAAAAGACGGCGTGCATGTTCGTGACCGGCCCGGATGTCATCAAGACCGTCACGCACGAAGAAGTCACGAAAGAACAGCTCGGCGGCGCCATGACCCACAACGAGACCTCGGGCGTGGCTCACTTCGTGGCCCACGACGACGCCGAGTGC
>DATIGQ010000184.1 GCA_035454605.1 Terriglobales bacterium | reverse complement strand
AGCCATTCGTCGGGTTATCGGGCAGCCGCCGCAATACGACAAGTGCGTGCCGCACAGCAGTTCGATCCGAATATTGGCCACAAGGAACTGGCTGAGCTCTATAACCACATCGGACTTGAAGATCTTGCGGAGCGTGAGTTTCAGAAGGCATTTGAGATCGATCCGACCAGCAGCATCCTGGCATCAGACTATGTCGCGTATCACGCCCTCCTGCACCGCCCTGACGAGTTCTTGACCGCACTTCGGAAGTATTTTCCCGAAGCTCCCGTGCCGGTGTCGTATCACGTGATGAAGGGCGATCGTAAAGCGGCAAGGGTTAGAGTCCCAGCTCGTGGTGGAAATTCGATAGGCCTGGCGGCGTAGACAAGGGAAGCCGCCATCGCGCATCTTTCCGTGAGTTCTCTCTTGGCCGGAGAAGGACGACACGGAGGTGTTGACGCGATGGCGAAGCCCAGAATGGATCTGTCTGCGTTTATTGGCAAGCTCCTCGAGGAGCAGGACGGGGATGTGCTGCGGGAGGGCATCCGGGTGCTCTCGCAGGCGTTGATGGAAACGGAGGTGGCTGGGCTTATTGGTGCGGACCGCCACGAGCGCACGCCCGAACGGACGGGCCATCGCAACGGCTACCGGATGCGGACCTGGGACACGCGGGTCGGCACGATCGAGCTGGCGATCCCGAAGGTGCGGCCCGGCACCTACTTCCCCTCGTTGCTGCAGCCTCGCCGGCGCGCGGAGCACGCCCTGCTGGCGGTGGTCCAAGAGGCGTACGTGCATGGCGTCTCGACGCGGAAGGTGGACGAGCTGATGAAGGCGCTCGGGCTCGATGGCGTCTCGAAGTCGGAAGTATCCCGGATTTGCGGCGAGCTCGACCCGCTGGTGGAGGCCTTCCGGACACGGGCGCTGACGACCGACTATCCGTACCTCTGGGTCGATGCGACGTACCACAAGGTGCGGGTCAACGGGCGCGTGACCAGCCAGGCGACGGTCGTCGCCGTGGGCGTGACCAGTGAGGGCGAGCGCCAGGTCCTCGGGATCGACGTCGGCCCGTCGGAGGATCGGGCGTTCTGGACGGCGTTTCTGCGGAACCTCGTCAAACGCGGCCTCCGCGGCGTGCGCCTGGTCACCTCCGATGCGCACGAGGGCCTGAAGCAGGCGGTCGCGACGGTGCTGAGCGGCGCGGCGTGGCAGCGGTGCCGCGTGCACTTCATGCGGAATCTGCTCGCGACGGTGCCGAAGGGCGCGCGTGAAGCGATTGCCGCGGTGGTGCGGACGATCTTCGCGCAACCGGATCACACCACGGCGATGACGCAGCTGCGGAAGGTGGCGGACGGCCTCCGCGCGCGCTTTGCCCGGGCCGCCGCGTTGCTGGAGGAGGCCGCTGAAGACGTGCTGGCGTACCGGCACATGCCACTTGAGCATCAGCGTCAGCTGCACAGTACGAATCCGCTCGAGCGCCTGAACAAGGAAATCAAGCGGCGGTCCAATGTGGTCGGGATCTTTCCGACCCCACAATCCGTCATTCGCCTGGTCGGTGCCATTCTGCTCGAGCAGGATGACGAATGGGCGGTGGCCGAACGGCGCTACTTCAGCGCCGAATCGATGAAGCAGCTCACAGCGCCGGCGTTGCCCGCCACGGCGCAGGAGATCTTCGCCGCCATTGCGTGAAGGACGGACGCCGGTGTGGGCGCTTGTGGAAACCGCTCTGTGGTTTCCAGGCAGCGGTGGACGGTGCTCTTCCGTCCACGGCTGCGGCAGCGTCCACGCCGTGGTCGAACTCAGGGAAGACGCGCGCGATTTACACCACTTGACGGGACACTACCCCCCTCGGCGCACAGTCCTTTGCTCGTCTCGCTCCTTCACAATCGTGTTCAAGAGGCTGTTGAAACCTTTGTGCGCGCTTTGCGCAATACACTGAGGAGAGAACTGCACGCGCCGTGCAGGAGACGAAATGAGACATCACATTGCTAGTGCTGCAGTAGCCGGCTTGCTCTTGGCCACTACTCTTGTCATTGGGAACCTCTGGTACACGCGGTCCGACGCTCTGGGACTGGTCGCGTCGATCGCGACGTGGCCCATTTATCCCGCGTTCTACATCATGATATTCACCGGTCCTTACCAGGGGCCCGACGGTCTTCCAGACCTGATTGATGTCTACATCCTCTCGTTTATGCTGTGGTGGTTGGTCATCGACATTGGGCTAACTGTGTTCAGAAACGCCAAAGAAGCGAGAACGACAGCGCGCTTTCCGAGGCATTGAGAATTGGCCGATTCAATGTGTCGCAAGTGACCCCAGAGGGCACGTAAACACCGCATGGCCAGCTCAGGAACACTTGGGCGAGCCCAATCTGAAGAGGCTGCCGCACGTTTGAGTAATCAGAACACCGCTGCGCCGCAGCTGAGGTTGGCGCAAGCTGGTCACGGTGTGTTAGAAACACGCCCGTAGCGTCTTGTCATTCCAGACTTTCGCCTCCTGCACTGGGCGATGGAGAGCTTGCCGGCGCTCGGCGGCGGTCGGAGGAGCGCAGGGGCTGACGGCTGGCTGCCGCACCACAACGCGCT
>DATIGQ010000183.1 GCA_035454605.1 Terriglobales bacterium | reverse complement strand
ACGCCTCCGTCGCGTGCAGCTTTTCCGCCGCTGTGAACATGGCGAGCGCCCGGCCCTTGCCGATCAGCCTGGGCAGCCGCTGCGTTCCGCCCCAGCCGGTCATCAGGCCCAGCGCCGCGCCGCGATGCCCGAACAGGGCGTGGGGCGCGGCGATGCGTCCGGCGCAGGCCAGCGCCAGGTCCAGCCCTCCTCCCATGCAGTACCCGGAGATCGCGGCAATCGCCGGGGCAGGGAAGTTGTCCACGGCGTTCATCAGCGCCTGTCCCTCGCGCGCGAACTCCAGCGCCTCGGTGCCGGAGAGAGCCGCAATCTCATTCAGGTCTGCGCCCGCCGAAAAGAAGCGGTGGTTCCCGGTGAGGATCAGCGGCAGCACCGGCCGGGCGCGTGCCAGCTCCCCCACCGTCTGCGTGAGCTTCCGGATACATTCCCGCGTCAACCGGTTGGTGCCGTCCGCCGACTGCAGCCGGATGAGGTTGCAGCTTCCTCGTTCTTCCAGCTTGGGGAAAGTAGAACTCAAGCGGGATGCTGGCAGCGGCGAGCGGAAAGCGAAAGGCGGAGGGCGCATTTCATGCCGGCACGCCGCGCGGCTTCACGTTGCCGCGGATGAACTGCACGATCTCCTCCAGCGACGTCCCCGGCTGGAAGATGCCCGCCACCCCGGCCTGCTTCATGCGCGCGATGTCCTCGTCGGGGATGATGCCGCCGATTACCACCAGCACGTCATCCATCTTGCTTTGCCGCAACAGCTCCATCACCCGCGGCACAATGGCGTTGTGCGCCCCGGAGAGGATCGAAAGCCCGATCACGTCCACGTCTTCCTGCAGGGCGGCGTTGGCGATCATTTCCGGCGTCTGCCGCAACCCGGTGTAAATCACTTCCATGCCGGCATCGCGCAGCGCCCGCGCAATCACCTTGGCCCCGCGGTCGTGCCCGTCCAGGCCCGGCTTGGCCACCAGCACGCGTATCTTGCGTTCGCCTGCCATCGCGGCACTATTTAACCACAGCGCAGCCGAATGCGCCGTGATAGCCGTATACAATGGCCGCCTATTCCAACCGCGAGCGCCGCCATGCCGAAAAAGGCCGGGAAGAAGGTCAGAAAGCCAAAGTCCAAATCGAAGCCCAGGCCCAAGCCCAAGAAGCCGGCTCAACCCCGGGGCCTCGACCTCAACCACGCCATGGTCTACGTGCGCGACGTTGAACGTGCCTTGCCCTTTTACACCAAGCTGCTGGGCATGAAAGTGGTGGACGAATTCCGCTACGAAGGCAAGCCCGTTTACGCCCGCCTGTGCGCGCCGTTCGGTGAAGGCACCATCGCCTTGCACATGGCTGGACCGGGAGCGTCAGTCGCCGCGGAAGGCGTGCGGCTCTACTTCGAGACTCCCGACCTGGACGAATTCTGCCGCAGGCTGCGGGAGAAAGGCGTGTACTTCATCCAGCTTCCACGCATGATGCCCTGGGGCTGGAAGCACGCTTACCTCAACGACGCCGACGGCCACGAAATCAGCCTCTACTGGGCCGCCGGCGGCCGTATGAAAAAGACCATCATGCGCGCCGCCAAGAAAGCGGCGAAGGCCCGGTAGGCTGTTGGGCCTGTGGCTGGCTCTGGCGGAAGGTGGAGTGCGGAAAGCGAACTGGAAACTGGAAACTCGAAACTAGGAACCGCCCTTCCGGTACCACTCCACCGTTCTTCTGAGCCCCTCTTCCAGGTCCACCGTCGGCTCGTACGCCAAGTGCTTCTTGGCCAGGCTGATGTCGGCCAACGAGTGCTTGATGTCGCCCGCGCGCTCCGCCTCATGCTGCGGCTCGCCCGCGAATCCCGTCAACTTCTTCACCAGCCGGCAGACCTCGTTGATGGTGACCCGCTTTCCACCGGCGATGTTGAACACCCGCCCCGCCACTTCCGCAGCCGGCCGGGTGCAGGCCAGCAGGTTGGCCGCGACGGCGTTGTCGATGTAGGTGAAATCCCGGCTCTGCTCTCCGTCGCCATAGATCACCGGCGGCTTGCCGTCCAGCATCCGGGTGATGAACCGCGCCAGCACCGCGGAATATTCCGAGTTCGCGTCCTGCCGCGGCCCGAAAATGTTGAAGTAGCGCAGCGACACCGTCTCCAGGCCGTAGCAGCGCCAGAACGACGTCATGTACAGTTCTCCCGCCAGCTTGGCCACGGCGTAAGGTGAGATCGGATCGGGCGTCATGTCTTCGCGTTTGGGAAGCGTAGGCGTATCCCCGTACGCGGAAGACGACGCCGCGTACACCACGCGCTTCACTCCCGCCTTCCTTGCGGCCTCCAGCAGGTTCACGGTGGCGTCTACATTCGCCCGGTTCGAGCCCACCGGGTCAGCCACCGAGCGCGGCACCGACGGAATGGCTGCCTGGTGCAGCACGTAGTCCACGCCCCGGCAGGCTTCGGCCGCGACCGCGGCGTCCAGCAGGTCGGCTTGGCGAAAGTCGATTCTCTTGTCGATGCCGGCGATGTTCTCCATGCGGCCGGTGGAGAGGTTGTCCACTCCGCGCACCTGCTCCCCGCGCTCTACCAGCGCATGGGCAATGGCAGATCCGATAAAACCCGCAACTCCAGTGATGAGGTAGAGCGGCATGAATGGGTAACCGTGTTCTACAGGCCGCAGGTCGCAGGGTCAAGCCAAGGCGTGACATTCGGCTGAAACTGAAAACAACCGAGAACTGAGAACTGGGAACTAGAAACTAGCCTCCCTCCCACATCACCACCGCCTCTCCCTCCATCACCACCTCATCCTTGTGATTCACGCAGCGCGTCGCCAGCGTGAGAATCGGCTTGTCCGCGCGTATCTTCGTCACTTCTACGCTCGCCGTGACGGTATCTCCCACCCGCACCGGCTTCAGGAAACGCGCGCTCTGACCCAGGTAAATGGCTCCCGTGCCCGGCAGCTTCATCCCGATGAGGTGCGAGATCAGCCCCAGACAGATGACCCCATGCGCGATCCGCCCGCCGAAGCGGCTGCGCCCGGCATAGGCATCGTCAACGTGCAAAGGGTTGTAATCGTCGAACAATGCGGCGAACGCCTGGATTTCCTTGTTGCCGATGGTGCGACTAACCGAGGCCGAATCACCGGGCTTGAACGGCAGGGAAGACATGGCTGCCTCCGCGAATCCTGCTCAGGATAACCCGCCCGGGCGCCGTCACCACTGTCGCCCCGAGCGCAGCCCGCCATCCGCGGGCGCAGTCGAGGGGCAATGCATCTGCTGTTTTTGTGGAATTGGAAACTGGAAACTCGAAACCGCCTAATGCACTTCCGGCTTCTCTCCCAGCGCCTCGTCCTTCGGCGCTTTTTGCCCGCCCATGTGCCGCACGTCCGCCCCGCTCACCCAGAAAATCACATCCTCGGCGAT
>DATIGQ010000182.1 GCA_035454605.1 Terriglobales bacterium | reverse complement strand
TGGCAGTGCCGGCCGTGGACGTGTGGGTGATTGAAGCTGACTCGGCCGACGAGGGTTGCTTGAGAGTCCAGTTTGGCAAGGGATGGCAAAACCGCGGCAAGTTTCACATGCCGTTCCAGCTGACCGTGAAGAAGAAGTAGGGCTGCCGGGCCTCGCCATCCGCGCCCGCACAGGGGCTCCTGTCTACGGCCCGCCCGTCGTCTCATTCAAATGCCCGTGCCGCCGGTAGCCCATGGGCTTCTTCGTCAGGTCCTTGTAGATCATTTCCAGGAAGCCATCGGTTTTGATGAAGCCCCCGCCCCAGGAATCGAATTTGGCCAGGACTTTTTCTTTCTTCAACTGCTCGAGCGACTTGCCCTGTTTCACGCCGGCTTCGACGATGGCCAGGCTCTCGGTCAGCATGGCGTGGAAGGCCTTGAGGTCGTCCACTGTAGCCAGAGGACCGTGGCCGGGGATGATTTTCGTATCCGGCTTGGCTTCCTTGAGCACACTCTCCACCGCAGCGATGTAGCCGCGCACCGAGCCGCCGCTATCGAGATCAATGAACGGGAACATCTTGTTGAAGAAATCGTCGCCCATGTGGATGACGTTCGACTGCGTGTAATAGACGACCGTATCGCCGTCGGTGTGGGCATGCGGGGTGTGGATGCCGCGGATGTCCTCGCCGTTCAGATGGATGGTCGCGCGGTCGCTGAAGGTGATGACCGGGAGAGCAACCTTCGGCGTGGGCGTATTAGGCCGGTCGTCGAAGCGCGTGTCCGTCTCCATGCGCTTGCGCACGTTCTCTTGCGCGAGGATGGTAGCGGTCTTGCCGAATACCTTGTTGCCGTGGGTGTGGTCGCCGTGCCAATGGGTGTTGAGCACGAAGCGCACCGGCTTATCGGTGATTCCGGCCAGGGCCGCTTGGATCTTGGGCACCAGGGGCTCGAACTCGTCATCGACCAGCACGATGCCGTCTTCGCCCACGCTCACGCCGATGTTGCCGCCGGCGAATCCGCCAACGCCGTAGAGCATGTAGACGTTGCCCGCCACCTTCTCCGCCTTGATCTCGATCTTCGACCAGTCGGGTTGCTGGGCGTGAAGCGTGGAGGCCAGAAGGATCAACGTTCCGACAAAAAAGGTTTTTCGCATGGTCAGTTCCCCGCCCGCCTCTCCTCCGCATGCCCGTGGTTGTGATACCCGGCCGGCTGCTGGGTAAGCGAGGCGTACAAGATTTCGGTGAAATCGTCGGTCTTCAGGAAGCCCTTGCCCCACTTCTCGTCCCACGCAGCCAGGACTCTTTCCTGCTTCATCTGCTCTAGCGTCTTGCCCTGCTTCATGGCGGCCTCCACTGCACCGGAGGTGCCGCGCAGCATCTCGATAAAGGCTTTGAGCTCTGCCTTCGCCGCCAGGGGACCGTGTCCGGGGATGATTTTCACGTCGTCCGGCAGCTCGGCCAGGATCTTCTCGCCGTTGGCGATCATGCCCTGCACGCTGCCGCCGTTGTCCACGTCGATGAAAGGAAAAATGCCGTTGAAGAAGTCGTCTCCCATGTGCACGACGTTGGACTTGGTGAAGAACACCACGCTATCGCCATCCGTGTGTCCGTGCGGGAAGTGGATAGCACGGATGTCCTCGCCATTCAGGTGAATGGTGGCGCGCTCGCTGAAGGTGATGATGGGCAGCGCTTCGGGCTTGGCGGGCTCCACCGCGCCGAAGCGGGTCCTGCCGCCCGCGGCCAGGCGCTTGCGCACGTTCTCCTGGGCCACGATGGTCCCCAGCTTGGAGAAATCGGCGTTGCCCCCGGTGTGGTCGCTGTGCCAGTGCGTGTTCAGGATGAAACGAACCGGCTTGTCGGAGAGGCTCCTTAGCGCCGCCTGGATCTTGGCCGCAAGGGGCGCATACTGATCGTCCACCACCACGATGCCGTCTTCGCCCACGCTAGCGCCGATGTTGCCGCCGCGCCCCGTCAGCATGTAGACGCCGCCGGCCACCGGCTGCGCCTTGATCTCTACCTTTTCCCAGTCCACCTGTTGCTGGGCCGCTGCCGTCGCGGCCAGCATGACCAGCACTACCGCCAGTTTCGTACCCACGCGCATAGGCTCACCTCGTTCGACGTTCAGAGTCCGCCATTGTAACGGAACATCGCCGACCTTCCGATGACGACATGCATCGCCGGCGGCAGGCACGCGCCCGCCCTGCGGGCTGGCGTAGGTGAGGTCGTGCACGGTCGCACCGGCGCGCTTTTCGACGCCGGTCTCCTTCACGTCGAGTGGAGCCGCCGCGTTATAGGCAAATGTCTTGGAGAGATTCTCCAGGAAGAGCGTTTGCGCCGCAGCCGGGGTGAGCAGGGCCACAGCGACCCGCACGCTGAACCGGGCATTGGTCATCGTCAACCTACTTGCCGATCTCGTTGCGCACCACCTTGCCGCCCTTCATCACGAAGTGGACGCGCTCGAGCTGGGTGATGTCGGCCAGCGGGTCGCCGGGAACGGCGATCAGATCGGCGAACTTGCCGGCTTCGAGTCCGCCTGCTCGGTCGCTCCAGCCCATGAGCTCGGCGGCGTTCAGGGTGGCGCTGCGGATGGTGTCGAGCGGGCTCACCCCGAAGGCTGCCGGCGACTCCAGCGCCAGCACGGTGGCCTGGCCGCGCGTCTTGCCGGGGAAGTCATGCCACATGTCGGTGCCGGAAGCGATTTTGACGCCCGCCTTGCCGGCGCGTTCCATCTTTGCGCGACTCTGCTCGTTCCATCGCTTGAGGAAACCTTCGAAGCCGTCGCGTTGCTGGGGTGTGAACACGATCGAGCTCTCGTAGAGCTGCCGGAAGAGCGCTTCGGTGCGCAAAGTAGGCACCAGGAAGATTCCCTTGGCGGCCATGGCGCGGAGCTGCTCGTCGGTGGCCTCGTCGCCGTGCTCAATGGAATCCACGCCGGCGTCGATGGCCGCCTGGATGCCGGTCACCGTCGTGGCATGTGCCGCCACCTTGATCCGGCTGCGATGCGCTTCCTCTACCACCGCCTTGATCTCTTCCGGGGTCATGAAGCGCTTGCCGGCATCCATCACCACTTTGACGAGGTCCGCTCCGTCGTAAAGCGCCTGACGCACCGCGCGGCGGGCCTCATCGACGCCGCTGATGGGCAAGAACTCTTGCGCCAGAACAGCATCCGAGACGGCTGCCTGCACACTTACGGCCTGGCCGCCCGGAGGAGTGATCTTGCGCGCGGCGGCTTGCAAGCGAGGACCGGGCAACCAGCCGGCGTTGATGGCGTCGCGCAGGGCGGCATCCGCGTCCACGCCCGAGTGGCCCACGATGCGCGCCGAGGTCACGCCGGCTTCCAGGGCCTCGCGGGCGTTGCGCGCTCCCACCAGCGCGCGCTCGGCAGGACGCAGTTCGGTGACCGCCAGCACGATGTTGGCGCCCGGGCCGAGGGTGGGCTCGGTGGAGATCAGCAGATGCGCGTGGCAGTCAATCAGGCCGGGCAGCACCGTGGCCGAGCCCAAATCGATGACTTGCGCATCTTTCGGGGTGCGCTTTTCCAACTCCGCCAGCGGACCCACTTCTTTGATCTTCTCGCCCTCGATGAGCAGGGCCCCTCGAGCAAGGTACGTTCCCGCCTTCACGTCGAGAATGCGCGCGGCCTTGATCAGTGTGACGGGTTGTGGCGCCGAAGGGGACTGCTGTGCGGCGAGAGACGCGGCCACAAGAACAGAGGCAAGGATTGCGATCGGTCTTAGCATCTCGTTCCTTCTGGCAGTGGCCTGGCCACAGCTACCGTTCTCATTTCACCAGCTCGTACGACGACGTGATGTCGATGGCTTTGTACAGCGACCGGTACACGGGACACTTCTGGGCGTAGATTCCGTGCACACGCTCCACGGTGGCCCGAGCGTCTTCCGACGCCTTGAGCTGGAGCGCGACATGGATGCGTTTGATGACCAGCACACCGTCTTCGGACTCGATCTCGCCGCGGACTTCGGCGATGAGAGGGCCCGAGACATCGACTTGGCGCGCATCCAGCGCGCCGGCAAAGGTGCCCAGCATTCAACCGCCGGCCGCGGCTACCACGTAGTCGAGCGTGGCGGCGTGCGATTCGCCGATCTTCGCCGGGTCCATCTTGTAGTGCTCGGCGATGGCGCCGTGCACGCTGAAGATGACCGGTTGCGCCTCGCCGGGCAGGTGGGCGACACGCAACGGGCCGGCGCGTCGCTCAATACGTACGTTGGAAACATAGACGATGTTGGGCACGAAGCTCCTCCCTGCGATGGGTCTCAGTTCGCGCTCGCCGCACCCTCGAACAGCAGCCACAAGCTGTCATAGGTGACGCGGTAAAGCGCGTAACTCGTAGTCGTCTGGCCGGCGCGCCGGAACAGCAGCTCGCCGACGCTGTCGCCGTCGGAATCGACGGCATCCACCAGCTCGAGCCGGGGCATCGACTCCAGCCGCAGGCTGTCCGTCACCTGGCTGAACAGGCGGCGCAACTCACCGTACGCGTTGGAGCGCGCTACCACGGTCACGTAGCAGATGCGCTGCTCGCCCTTCCCTTTGGCCTGCGACCTTGCCGGTTGGCGGGCCGTGATGATCAATTCTGGCTCGTTGTCGTAATTGACGTCGAAGGCGCGCACCTGGATGGCATCGAGCGGTCCGGCGGGCGCCAGCTTCGGTCCGGGACGCGAGGCGAGATACCGCGCCACCTGCTCCTCGGCCAGCTTGCTCATCGCCGCCGTGAGGCGCTCTTCCTCATCGCGATTCCAGGGGAAGCGATAGGGCCGCATGTCGGCGGGCGACTCGTCGGAAATCACCGCCACGCGCTCCACCTCGGCCGCAGGCTTGAACTCGACCATCGGCTCTTCGGCAGGCTGGGTCTCCGGTTTGCCGCGCTTCAGGATGGGCCTGTCCGGATCGGGCGGCGGTTCGGGAACCGGCTCGGACTTGGTCTGCGGCTCGGAAGGTCCCCCGGCTGGCCGCCGCAGGCGCGGCGGTCCTTCATCTTCACCTCCGCGGCTGGCCACGACCACCGGCTTCTCCGGGGGCTTGGAGTCCGGAGGCTCCCACTCCCCGAAGGCGAACCAGGTGCGGTTCTCTTCCACGGCCCGCCCGACGGTGAAGAATCCCGCAGACTCGCCCGAGCGGAAGGCCTCATACACGATGCCCGGGTCGAGCGCCATGGGCCGCGGCGTAGCCTTGTAGAGTCCCGCGTCGAAGTACTGGCCGTGATCGAGGATGGTGACCGGCACCAGGCGCGCGCGCGCTTTGCCGCCCGCGTCCTTTTCCAGTTCGAGCACGCCCAGCGCACGCAGGCGCTCCGAGGGCTTGGGGCGCCGCTGGGCGGCAAGCGGAATCATGGCCAGCGCCAGCAGCAGGAGGATGACGCCACCGCGCCGCCTGCGGTATAAGGGTTGTCCCCTCTTACGGGCCCCGAGAGACACGATCATGGACGCGAATGACAAGGCCCCTGATTTTAGCCTCCTGGACGAGAATGGCGCCAAGGTGTCGCTGAAGGACTTCCGCGGAAAGAACGTGGTGCTGTATTTCTTTCCCAGGGCCGACACGCCCGGTTGAACCATCGAGGCGTGCGGGTTCCGCGACGCATACAAGAAGATGCAGAAAGCTGGGGCGGTGGTGCTGGGAATTTCCCCCGACACTCCGGCGGCGCAGAAGAAGTTCAAGGACAAGTACGATCTGCCCTTCACCCTGCTGTGCGACACCGACAGGAAGGTCGCCAAGTCCTACGAGGTGCTGAAAGAGAAGAACATGTACGGCAAAAAGGTGATGGGCATCGAGCGCACCACGTTCCTGATCGGTCCGGAAGGCAGAATCGTCCGCGTGTTCCCCAAGGTGAAGGCGGATGGGCACGCGGAGGAGGTCCTGGCCGCGCTCCACTAACGCTCTTCAAAGCACTCATCGCGACAAGGAGTCGATCATGCATCGCCCGCTTATGGTCTCGCTGTTGTTCGCATCGCTGTTGCCCCTCGTGGCTTTGGCCCAACATGAGGGCCACAACCCGGCTACCCACGCACTCCACGGGCTGTTCGCCGCCGAGTGGGACTACGCCATGGAGCAGAATCCCACCTGGGCCTCGCAGCTCGGCGACCGCCGCTGGAATGATCGCTGGGACGACTTGAGCCTGGCCGCCATCGAGGCCCGGCACCAGCACGATCTCGGGGTGCTGGAGAAGCTGAAGCAGATCGACCGCGCCCAACTTTCGTCGGCGGACCAGCTCAACTATGACCTGTTCCAGAAGGACGTCAGCACCGACGTGGGGATGTACAAGTACCGCTGGTTCCTGTTGCCGCTGAACCAGCGCGGAGGTCCGCAGACCGACAACGAGCTTTCCGATCTGCTGCGCTTCGACCGAGTCAAGGACTACGAGGACTGGCTGGCGCGGCTAAGGGCCTTTCCCGCCTACCTCGACCAGAACATCGCCCTGATGCGGGAGGGCATCAAGGCGCGCATGGTGCATCCCAAGGTCATCATGCAGCGCATCCCCGGGCAGATCGACAAGCAGATCGTGGACGATCCCACCCGGAGCCCGTTCTACAAGCCGTTCGCCAGCTTTCCCAAGTCCATCCCGGCAGAGGATCAGCAGCGGCTCAGCGCCGCGGCCAAGCAAGCCATCGCCGAGGGCATTGTTCCCGCCTTCCGCCAGTTCAAGAAGTTCTTCACCGAAGAGTACTACCCGGCGTGCTTCGACCAGGTGGGCGCGTGGCAAATGCCCATGGGCCAGGAAATGTATGCCGCGCGGGCGCGCCGCTTCACCACCACCGACCTGACCCCGCAGCAGATCCACGAACTGGGGCTGAGCGAGGTCGCCCGCATCCGCGCGGAGATGCAGGCCATCATGGACCAGGTGGGTTTCAAGGGCACGCGTCAGGAGTTCTTCCAGTACCTGCGCACGGATCCCAAGTTCTATTACAAGACGGGCGACGAGCTGCTGGAGGCCTATCGCGCCATGGCCAAGGAGATCGACCCCAGGCTGGTCAAGGTCTTCAAAACCATGCCGCGCATGCCCTACGGCGTGGAGCCCATCCCCGCCGCGGCTGCGCCCGACACCACCACGGCCTACTACAACGGCCCGGCCGCCGACGGCTCGCGCGCCGGTACCTACTACGTGAATCTGTACAAGCCCGAAGCTCGGCCCAAGTGGGAGATGATGGCGCTCTCGCTGCACGAGGCCGTCCCGGGCCACCACTTCCAAATCGCTCTGGCGCAGGAGCTGGGTGAGATCCCCAACTTCCGGCGCTACGGCGGCTATACCGCGTTCGTCGAAGGCTGGGGCCTGTATGCCGAGTCGCTGGGCGAGGACATGGGCATGTACACGGACCCCTACGCCAAGTTCGGCCAGCTCACCTACGAGATGTGGCGCGCCGTCCGGCTGGTGGTCGATACCGGCATGCACTCCATGAAGTGGGACCGGCAGAAGGCCATCGACTTCTTCATGGACAACGCCGCCAAGCAGGAACTGGACGTGGTGAACGAGATCGACCGCTACATCGCCTGGCCGGGTCAGGCACTGGCCTACAAGATCGGCGAGCTGAAGATCAAGGAACTCCGCGCGCGCTCGAAAAAGGAATTGGGCGACAAGTTCGACGTGCGCGAGTTCCATGACGTGGTGCTGGGTTCGGGCGCCGTGCCGCTCGATATCCTCGAGCGCAACGTGAACCAGTGGATCGCGGCGAAGAACCGAGCGCAGAAGGCCGATTAGAAGCGCTCAACCACAAAGGACACGAAGCAACACAACAGCAGGAACGGAACCACAGAGGACGCTGAGGCACACGGAGGAAGAAGAAAGACCTCTGTGCTCCTCTGTGTCCTCTGTGGTTAAGTGTTTAGAGATGAAGAAAACCGGCAAGCGCGGGATGCGGCTGCTGTCGAGGGCCATCTACACCCGCGATCCGCGGCGGGTGGCGCGCCAGTTGCTGGGCAAAGTGCTGGTGCGGATGCGTGGCAGGAAGCGCCTCGCCGGGCGCATCGTCGAGGTCGAGGCCTACCTGGGCAAGGGAGACGCTGCAGCCCACGCCGCAGCCGGACCCACAGCTCGCAACCGTGTGCTGTTCGGCGCGCCCGGTCACGCCTACGTCTATTTCATCTACGGCAATCACTATTGCCTGAACGTCTCCTGCCTGCCCGCGGGAGAAGCGGGCTGCGTCCTGATCCGGGCGCTGGAGCCGATTGCAGGACTCGAGGACATGGCGCGGGCGCGTCACTTGCCCGGCGGCGCCGGAATGCGCCGGCTCACCAGCGGTCCCGGGCGGCTGTGCCAGGCGCTCGACATCACCCGCGCGCGCGATAACGGAAAAGACCTGGCATCCCGCCGGTCGGACCTGTTCCTCTGTGACGACGGCTTCAAGCCCCGTCGCGTCGCCCTCACCCGCCGCATCGGCATCCGCAAATCGGCCGAGATGCCGCTGCGGTACGTGATTGCGGGGAATGCGTTCGTGTCGCACTAGGGCGAGCCTCACCGCCGAGGTCGCAAAGATCGCCGAGGCAACTTTTCTAGGATGTTTCCTTCGTGCTCGGTGGCAAGAGCAGGTTGTCGATCAGACGGGTTGAACCGACGAACGCGGCCACGGCAACCAATGCGCCGGAAGAGACGCCTTCCACCGGATCGAGCGTGTCGTTGTTCACGATCTCGACGTAGTCCAGGCGCACGTCCGGTTCCTCCAGGAAGATGCGCTGGGCGGCGTCGATAAGCTTGGCGCTGCCGCGCTCGCCCTTTTTCCACAAATCTTCGACGCGCCGCAGGGAACGGTGGAGCACGGTCGCCGAAGCGCGCTGGGCGGGATCGAGGTAGGCGTTGCGCGAGCTCATGGCCAGGCCGTCGGGTTCGCGCACAATGGGACAGGTGACGATGGCGACGCCCATATCCAGGTCGCGCACCATCTTGCGGATGATGGTGCATTGCGCCGCGTCCTTCTGCCCGAAAAAAGCCGCGTCCGGTTCGACGACGTGAAGAAGCTTCGAGACTACGGTGGTGACGCCGCGGAAGTGTCCGGGACGCGAGGCTCCGCACATCCTCTGGCTCAATCCCTCGACCGTGACCCAGGTGACCGCGCCGGGCGGGTACATCTCCGCCACCGCGGGCGCGAACACTAGGTCCACCGCTTCACGCTCCAGCAGTTCGCAGTCGCGCTCCAAGGACCGCGGGTATTTTTCGAAGTCCTCGGTGGGGCCGAATTGCGTGGGGTTGACGAAAATGGAGACGGCGACCACGTCGCATTGCGCCCGGGCTGCGCGCACCAGGGAGAGGTGCCCGGCGTGCAGCGCGCCCATGGTGGGGACCAGGCCCAGGCGCTTGCCCGTCTCGCGGGCGGCACGGCAGGCGGCGCGCATTTCCGGGATGGTACGAAGGATCTTCAATCGATTGTCACCCCGAGCGGAGCCCCGCCTCGGCGGGCGGAGTCGAGGGGCAATGCAGTTGTTTTTGAGCAGCTAGCCATCAGGACAAAGGCCCTGTCCCTCGACTCGCACTCCCTCGCCCGGCGCGGCGGGCTCGGTCGCACTCGCTCGGGATGACAGAGCAAGGGTTTATCGTCCCATCGCCCGCTTGCGCACCGCGATGGTTTCCAGCGCCGATTGCGTTTCCTTGGGCAGATGGTACGACTCGGCCTCGTTCGGGTACTCGCGCGATTCGACGTCCCGCTTGAAAGCCTGCACGGCGCCGGAGATGAGCGCGCCGGCGTCGCCGTAACGGCGCACGAACTTGGCTGGCGGGGCAAAGGTCAGGTTCAGGATGTCGTGCAGCACCAGCACCTGCCCGTCGCAATCCAGCCCCGCGCCGATGCCGATGGTAGGCGCGTTCACCTCGGCGGTGATCATGGCGGCCACCTCGCGGGGAATGCCTTCCAGCACCATGGAGAACACGCCGGCGCGGTCGAGCGCCACGGCGTCGCGCATCAGTTGCTCCACCGCCGCCAGCGTCTTGCCCTGCACGCGATAGCCGCCCATGCGATGCAGCGACTGCGGCGTCAGCCCGATGTGGCCCATCACCGGGATCTCGGCGTCGATGAGCCGGCGGATGAGGTCGGCGCGTTTCTCTCCGCCTTCGATCTTCACCGCTTCCGCGCCGGATTCCTTGATGAAGCGGGCGGCGTTGCGCAGCGCGTCCTCGTCGCCCAGGTGGTAGGACGCGTAGGGCATGTCGGCGATCAGCAGCGCGAATCTCACTCCGCGCCGCACCGCGCGCGTGTGATGCAGCATCTCCTCCATGGTGACCGGCAGCGTGTTCTCGTAGCCCAGAATCACCTGGGCGAG
>DATIGQ010000181.1 GCA_035454605.1 Terriglobales bacterium | reverse complement strand
AGCAGAAGGCTCGCTTTGGGGCTGAGCGCGCCAACGCCGCTGGAGCACCCGACCTCGACATGCTGGTGTGGGAGACGCTCAACTTCATGGACCTCACGCGCTCCCCTGCGGACATCGCCGATCTTCTTTCCGCCGAGTTCCTGGTGGACGTGGATCAGGCCTGGGTGGAGAGGCTGATCCGCATCCTTATAGCCAAGAATCTCGTTGGAACTTTCTCGAACTACTGATAGGGACTCGCCAGCAGAAATTACAAGACTATTACCATCACTCCGCCTGGGCTTCCCTATCATTCCCCTCGGTGAGCAATTCAGGGGGAAGCTGTGGAACGACATCCCAAGGGCACGCGGGCGCGCGTGTTGCTCACTTCCGTGTTCGGACCCTATGCCCATGACGACGAATTCGGCAGCCGCGCCATCAATCCCATGGAGCTTTATCACAACCAGGTGACGCGGGCGCAGGGCGAGTTTTCCCTGCGCATGTTCCACCGCTCCTGGGGCATCATGCTGATCCAGCACAACATCTCCGCGCCCTCGACGCTGCTCGACTTTCCCACGCGCGAGCGTTTTGCCGCGGAGCTGGTCCGCCACCAGTACGACATCGTCGGCATCTCCTCGATCGTCACCAATGTGGGCAAGGTGCGCGAGATGTGCCGCATGGTGCGCCGCTTGTCGCCGCACTCCACCATTGTGGTGGGCGGACACGTCACCGCGATTCCCGGTATCGACAGGATCGTGGACAGCGACCACATCGTGCGCGGCGAAGGCATCCGGTGGATGCGCCGCTACCTCGGCGAGGACGAAGCGGCGCCCATCCGTCATCCCGCTATCGTTTCTGGGTTCCGCGTCCGGGTGATGGGAATGCGGCTGCCGGAACGGCGCGGCGCAACTGCCGCCACCTTGATTCCCTCGGTGGGTTGTCCGATGGGCTGCAACTTCTGCACCACGTCGGCCTTTTTCGGAGGCAAGGGCAAATTCGTCGATTTCTATCAGACCGGTGACGAGCTGTTCGAGGTCATGAGCCAGATGGAGTCTGCCCTCGGCGTGAGTTCCTTTTTCGTTATGGATGAGAATTTCCTGCTGTATCGCAAGCGGGCCATGCGCCTGCTCGAGCTCATGAAGCAAGCCGGCAAGAGTTGGGCGCTGTATGTGTTTTCTTCGGCCAATGCCGTCCGCAAGTACACCATGCAGGAGCTAGTGGAACTGGGCGTTTCCTGGATCTGGTTGGGACTGGAGTCTCCCCACTCGAGCTACGCCAAGCTCGACGGCACAGACACGCGCGAACTGGCCCGCGAACTCCGCCAGCACGGCATCAAGCTGCTGGGCTCGACCATTGTGGGCCTGGAGCACCACACGCCGGAAAACATCGTGCCGGAGATCGAGCACGCCGTTTCGCACTGCACGGACTTCCACCAGTTCATGCTCTACACACCGGTGCCGGGCACGCCGCTGTATCAGGAGATGAGCCGGCAGGGACGGATCCGGAATGAAATGGAGCTAGCCGACATCCACGGTCAGTACAAGTTCAACTTCCATCACGCCGCCATCTCGCGCGACGATTCCAAGCGGCTCCTCGACTGGGCTTTCGCCCGCGACTTCGAGCGCAATGGGCCCAGTCTGTACCGCATCTGCCGCACCGTGTTTGAGGGCTGGAAGCGCTACAAGCACCATCCCGACGCGCGCGTGCGGCGCCGCTTCGAGCGCGAGGCAGCCCAGCTTCGGAGCGCGTACAACGCCGCCCTCTGGGCAATGGAGAGGCGCTTGCGAAAGGCCAACCGCGCGATGAGCGAACAAATCCGCTCACTGCGCAAGGAATTGGAGCGCGAATTCGGCTGGCGATCCCTTGCCGTAGGCCGCTTTCTGGGGCCTGCTCTTTTGTGGACGGCATGGCGTGAGGCTCGCAAGCTGGCCTCCGGTCACACCTACGAGCCGCCGACATTCGTCGAGCGTCGCAACTGGGCGTGAGCGCTTCCGGCCCGTCGAACATCTGCTTGTGACCTCGCTCACAGACCGCGGTACCGCTCCGACCTAAGCTGAAACCCCGAGATTCGCTCAGGAGGAGTTGCGCATGAAAACCACGTTGACAGTGATCAAGGCGGATGTGGGCTCGGTCGGTGGCCACATCGCGCCCTCCAAGCGCTTGCTGGAGCGCGTTGCCCAGGTGGTGGAGTCCGCTGGCCGGGCGCTCATCCAGGACCATTACATCGGCTTCACCGGCGACGATATCGCCATCCTCATGACCCACGACCACGGCGTCGGCGACTCGCGCGTCCACAAGCTTGCGTGGGACGCCTTCGTCGAAGGCACCGAGATCGCCAAGGAAGAAGGCCTGTACGGCGCCGGCCAGGATCTGCTCAAGGATTCCTTTTCGGGCAATGTGAAAGGACTGGGCCCGGCGTGCGCTGAGATGGAGATCGACGAACGCCCCAACGAGCCTTTCCTCTTCTTCGCCGCCGACAAGACCGATCCCGGCGCGTTCAACCTGCCGCTCTTCCTGACTTTTGCCGACGTGATGACCACCCCCGGCCTCATTCTTTCGCCCAATCTCAGCCAGGGCTTCCGCTGGGTGGTGATGGACGTCGGCTACACCGAGGGCGACCGCGTGGTCGAACTGGTGACGCCGGAGGAGATCTACGACCTGGCTGCGCTGCTTCGCGACAACGAGCGCTTCGTGGTGGAGTCGGTGTGGTCGCGCGCCACCGGCGAGCAGGCCGCGGCAGTCGCCACCTCGCGCCTGCACAATATCGCCGGGCGCTACACCGGCAAGGACGATCCGGTCATGCTGGTGCGCAGCCAGATGAACTTCCCCGCCACCGGCGAGATCCTGGCGCCGTTCTCCATCGGGCACTATGTGGCGGGCGGCATGCGCGGCTCGCACAACATGCCCCTGATGCCCGTTCCGCTGCGTACGCCGACCTCCTACTTTGACGGGCCGCCGCTGGTCTCCTGCGCCGGCTTCTGCGTGCACAATACGCGGCTCACGGAACCGGCGGATTGCTTCGCGCATCCGTTCTGGGACGAAGTCCGCAGCCAGGTCAGCCGCAAGGCCATGGATATGCGTCGCCAGGGCTTCAGCGGCGCCGCCATGCTGCCCATGGCGGAGCTGGAGTACACCGGCGTGATGGACAAGCTCGCCCGGCTGGAGAAGCGCTTCACCGTGCGCGAGGAGAAAGTCGCAGCCTAATCGACCTCCGGCTGCGACCGGAGCGCTTCGCCGGGATTGATGGAGGCGCGCATTCAAGCTCTGGATGCGCGCCTCCGAGTGTTTTGACACTCGCGAAGCCCGCCGCCCATAATCTCCACTTCATGCCTCACGTCCATCCCTCGGCCCGCCGCTCCGGTTTGCTGCGCCGTTCCTTTATGCGCCCCTACCCGGAAGCAGTGCGCGGCCGCGGCGTGTGGCTGTGGGATGCGGAGGGCCGCCGGTACCTCGACCTCGCCGGCAGCGCCGCCGTCAACTTCATCGGGCACGGCGTGCGCGAAGTGGCGGACGCCATGGCCCGCCAGGCGCGCGCACTGGAATTCGTCCACTCCAGCCAGTTTGTCACCGGCATCGCCGAAGAGTTTGCCGCTGAGGTTCTGCGTTTTGCGGGCGAGCACTTCCGTGGCGGTAAGGTCTATTTCACCTGCGGCGGATCGGAGGCCGTGGAAACCGCCCTGAAGCTGGCGCGCCAATTCCAGGTGGAAAGCGGCCATGCAAGCCGCTTCCGCATCCTGAGCCGCTGGCAGAGCTACCACGGCGCAACCCTGGGCGCCCTGGCTGTTTCGGGCAACCGCAGGCGCCGCGATATCTACCTGCCCATGGTGCGCCGCCCGCGAACCTTCGAGCATGTCGGGCTTCCTTACTGCTACCGGTGCCGCTACGACGGCGACGAGTGCGCTCGCCGTTACGCCCAGGAAGTCGAGCGGGCCATCGCCGACTCCCGCGGCACAACCGCCGCGTTCATCTTCGAGCCAGTGAGCGGCGCGACTCTGGGCGCTGCCGTTCCGCCGCGCGGATACCTGGAGGGCGTGGCGAGAATCTGTCGCGGCCGCGGAGTCCTGCTCATCGCCGACGAAGTGATGACCGGCTTCGGTCGCACCGGGCGCAATTTCGCCGTCCAGCATTTTGGCGTGCAGCCGGACATCATCGTGGCCGGCAAGGGCATTGCCAGCGGTTACGTGCCGCTGGGCGCAGTGATCGCCAGCCGGCGCGTGGCGGAGGCCATCGCACGCGGTTCCGGCGCTTTCGTCCACGGCTTCACGTACAACGCTCACCCTGTAGCTGTGGCTGCGGGACGCGCCGTGCTGGCTTACATGCGGCGCCGCAGACTGGTCGAAGCCGCAGATTCTGGTCGCGCGCGGTCGACGGCTGCGGCGTTTGCGCGCGCACTCGAATCCTTGCGTGATTGCCGCTCCGTGGGCGACGTGCGTGGGCTCGGATTGCTGCGCGGCGTGGAGTTCGTGACCGACAAGAAGAGCAGCAAGCCTTTCCCGCCGGAGGTCAACTTTGCCGGGCGCGTAGCCCAGGCCGCCGCCCGCCGCGGCGTGATGGTCTATCCCATGCAGGGATGCGTAGACGGCTTGCGCGGAGACCACCTGCTGCTGGCGCCGCCCGCGGTCATCACACCGAGGGAAATCGGCTGGGCGATCGAACACTTGCGTGAGGCGATCAAACACGCGGAAGCCGCGATTTAGGTGTCTGCCGTCTGCCTGGGCAGCAGGCCGTTAGAGGAATAGAGCCAGCGAAGCAGGAGGAAATATGGAGGAGTTGGTTCGCAAATGGATGTATGACCCCACCGTGGGAAAGCTCGTTTCGGCTCTGGTGGGAATCGCGCTTGTGTATGCGGTGGTGCGGTTTCTGCAGCGGTCCGTGTCCCGTTACGTGCAGGAGTCGGAAACGCGTTACCGCGCCCGCAAGTTCATCTCGTTCCTGGGCTATGCGGCCGGAATTCTGCTGCTGACGGGAATCTTCAGCGAACGCTTCGGCCAGTTGACCGTGGCCTTCGGCGTGGCAGGCGCCGGCATTGCCTTCGCTCTCCAGGAGGTGATCGCCAGCATAGCTGGTTGGGTAGCGCTTTCCTTCGGCGGCTTTTACCGGCCGGGTGACCGCGTGCAACTGGGCGGCATCCGCGGAGATGTCATCGATATCGGCGTGCTGCGCACCACGCTCATGGAGTGCGGACAGTGGGTGAACGGCGACCTCTACAATGGCCGCATCGTTCGCATCGCCAACAGCTTCGTGTTCAAGGAGCCGGTCTTCAACTACTCCGCGGACTTCCCTTTTCTTTGGGATGAAATCAAGATCCCCGTCCGCTATGGCTCCGACTGGGAGTACGCGCGAAAAGTGTTCGCACAGGTCGTCGACGAAATCTGTCGAGATTATGCACTGCATTCACGGGTGGCTTGGGAAGAGACCAGCAAGAAATACCAGCTCGAACAGGCTGGGATTGAACCGATGATCACTCTGGCTGCCAACGACAATTGGATCGAGTTCACGGCGCGCTACATCGTGGATTATCGAAAGCGCCGCTACGTCAGAGATCGCTTGTTTACGCGATTGCTTGAGGAGGTCGACAGGTCCGGCAATCGGGTCCGGTTGGCCTCTGCGACCTTGGAACTCACAAACCTGCCGCGCCTTGACGTTAAGTTCTCCGCTGGCAAGGGAAGTGTCGACCCACAATATGTACCGTGATCTTGCTCCAGGAAGCGATCGTGGCGGTCCACGCAGGGCTTTATGAGTGGCGGAGCCAGAAAGGCTCGACGCCGATATCTGCTGCCGCCCTTCAGTGGTGATGACGGGGCGCCTGCGGCTCGAGCGACCAGATCTTGGCTTCCGTCTGCTCGAACGGATACATGTGCACCATCCAGCCGAAGATCTGCGGCATGAAGTGGCCGCCTTCCCGTTCGCATTCCTTGCGCGTGGTGATGGAACCTTGCAAGCCGAAGCGGGCACTCTTGCCCAGGGCTTCGCGGCGGCGCTCGCGCGGCGGCAGGCACAGGTTCACGTGCGCATGCCAGCGCGCCACGCTCAGCGGGATGCGGGCATGCAGTTCGTCCTCCGGCATGTCAGCGGGCGCGGTGTACATGGCCCCAATCAGCTTGTAGCCGGTGCCGGTTTTCTCATACAGCAGTGAGGTCGGCCGTTCCGGATCGAACTGGAAGGCAGCTTGCACGGCGTAGCGCCAGTTAGTGAAGTGATACATCTTCTGCGGGACGCGCCGTAGAAAGATCCGGTAACCATCGGCCTCGGCGGCGCGGTAGTCCTGGTAGCGTTCGAGGGCATGGCGTGCGGAATCCACCACCCGCTGGGCGCGTTCGCTGTCCCCGGGCATGGGCTCCCACAAGCGCGTCATCCTCATGTGCGGCCCCATGTCCAGGTCGCGCGTGGACATGGCCTGGGTCGCCGCACTCTCGCCAGCCTGGGGTCGGGGGGAATCACCCTCGTCGTGCTGGTGATCCTGCGCCAGCAGCAGAGTCGTCACCGTCAGAGCTGCCGCGTACAGGGCGATTCGTGATGAACGGGCCGAGAACATGGCTGTGATTCACAAAGTCTAAACCCGGAAGCTGCACCTAAGTCGCGGCTGCCGCGCGGGCAGCCTCCCTGCCCTCGCGTACGCAGTCGGGGACGCCGATGCCGCCATAGGCATTCCCCGCCAAAAAAAGCCCGGGCAGCTCCGCTCGCAGGCGGGTGATTTCCGTCACGCGCTCGAGGTGCCCGACCTCATACTGCGCCATGGCGCGCGGCCACCGGTAGATGCGCACGAAGCACGCTTCCGCTTCCAGGCCGAGGATCTCGCGCAGTTCCTGCCGCACCAGCGTAGTGATTTCAGAGTCGTCCAGTTCATGAGCGTGCGGGTCGCTCGAGCCGCCCAGGAACACGCGCAGCAACCGCCAGCCCTGCGGTGCGCGGTGAGGAAACTTGTTGTGGACGAAGGTGCAGGCCAGCATGTGGCGTCCTTCGCTGCGCGGCACCAGGAAGCCAAAACCCTCAGGCAAGGAAACAGCGGAATCGTAACCCAAGGCTACGGTGACTGAGGAGCTGTAGGGTATCTGCTGCAGCAGCTCGGCCAGGCGAGTGTGCACATCCCCGAGGAGACCTGCGGCCGCGTACGCGGGCACCGCCAGGATGACGGCATCGAATTCCCCGCTGCCACTTTCGGTGGCCACCCGCCACTT
>DATIGQ010000180.1 GCA_035454605.1 Terriglobales bacterium | reverse complement strand
TAAGGCGCTCTTAGCGATTGGCTCTTGGCGGTTGGCGACTGCGAAGATCGAGTGACGAGTGGCGAGTAACGAGTGCCCAGTGAACCCACTTCCAAGGCAGGAACGGGCGCGGTGGGAGGAGATCGGGTTGTTTTCCCGTTGTTATCCTACTATAAGTTCAGAATAGCATTGTGGACAGGGTGAAAGGCGCATTTTTCTGCCGATCGGATTTCGAGTGGGATCAGGCGGTTAGGGGGAATGTGGGGAGATTGACACATTGACAGGGCGCGAAGCGCCCGTCGCTTTCCGCTCTCCGTGAAAACCGCAACCCATTTTGCTGCGGATGAACGCGGAAGGACGCGGATGAGAAAAGCAGCACTCAGCCAAGGATTAACCACAGAGGACACAGGGGAGCACTGAGGTCGAGAAATGCTGTCCTACTTCGCCAGCGTTTCATCCACGACGTGCTTGCCGCCCTTTTCCACGGTGACGAGTTTCTTGACGGGCTTGTAGCCTTCGCGGCTGACGACGATCTCATACGTTCCCGGGTTGAGGTAGAAGTCCACCGGGGTGTTCTTGCCCAGGGCCTGGCCGTTGACGGTGACCTGGGCGCCCTTGGGATTGGTGCGCACGGTGACGCGGCCCGAGTCCTCGGGTTTGCCGCCGAAGATGCCGCCGAAGCGGCCGACGACCTTGATGTTCTCGGTGCTGCCGGTGAGCGAAAGCGTGGGCGCGAACTGGGCGGACTGTCCGGGTGACAACTGCATGGTCTCCGACGCGTCGCGGTAGCCCTGCTTGCGCACGGTGATGGCGTGGCTGCCCTTGGCCACGATGAGCTGCGCGGGCGTGACCTTGCCGGTCGCCTTGCCGTCGAGCAGGATGGCGGCGCCGGCCGGGTCGCTGGAGACGGAGAGCGTGGCGGCCAGCTCGGTGAGTCCCACGGCCACGGTGGCCTTCTGCCCGGCCGAGACCTCGATGGTGCGGGTGACGGCGGTGTGTCCGGCCTTGCTGATGGTGATGGTGTGTGAGCCGGCATTGAGCGAGGCGGTGTGGGGCGTGACTCCGGCCGCCTTGCCGTCGATGAGGATCTCGGCGCCGGGCGGATTGGAATCAATGGAGACGTCACCGGTCACGATGACGGGCGCGGCCGGCGCGGGTGGCGGCTGCTTGGCCTTGGCTCGGGCGGCCGCGGTGCGCGGCTCGGGCGTGGCCGGCTCGGGCTCCGTAGCCGGCGTGGCCGGTTCCGGCTTGGCGAGGGAGGCGGCGGGCGCGGGCGCGGCGGCAGCCGCTTCCTGCTCCGGCGCGGGACGGCGCAGCATCACCGCCAACACGACAGTGATGATGACCAGCAGGCCGATGGCCCCGCCCATCATGTAAATCAATTTATTGCTCGGCCCGCTCTCCGGCGCCTTGGGCTTGGCCGCCGCCGGCGGTTTGGGAGCCACCGCTTGCGGAGCCGCCTTGGGCGTGGCCCGCTCGGCTTTGGGCGGCGCGGCAGCAGGCGGGGGCGCGGCAGCAGCCGGAGGTGCAGGCGCCAACGGTGCGGGCGGGGCTGCGGGCGGAGCTTCCGGTTTTGCCGGCGCGGGTGCGGCGGGCGCTTCCGGCTTGGGAAAAACCTTCGGAGGCGGCGCCGGCGGCGGAGCCGGAGGCGCGTACATGAAAGTGGTTTCTCGCGGCGGCGCGGGCGCTGGCGCCGCGGGTTTAGCCGGAGCAGGGGCAGCCGGCTTTGCCGGCGGGGCGGGCGGCTCGGGTGCCGGCTCCGCGGGCGCGATCTGCAAGTGGCGGTAGTTTTCCAGGTCACGGACCAGGTCGGCGCCCGTGGCATAGCGGTCCGCGGGCGCTTTGGCGAGCGCCTTCATCACGATCCAACTGATGTTGGGATGGACGTCCTTGTCCACTTCGTGGGGCGCGGGCGGATTTTCTTCCATGATCTTGCGGCGGACTTCGGCGGCGGTGTCGCCGGCGAAAGGCTTCCAGCCGGTGACCATCTGGTAGAGCATGGCGCCCCAACTGAAGACATTGGAGCGCAAGGTGAGCGGTTCGCCGCGGGCTTCTTCGGGCGAGATGTAGAACAGGGCCTCGCTCAGTTCGTTGCCGGTGTGGCGGCGAGGGAAGCCGAAATCCATGATCTTGGCGGTGCCGTCCCACTCCAGGACGATGTTGCCGGGGCGCAACTCCGGATGGACCACGCCCTTGGATTGCGCGTGGTCGAGGCCGGAACAGATCTGGCGGCTGAGGTCGGTGACCTCGGAGAGCGTGAGCGGCTCGCCTTTTTCGAGCGACTTGGAGAGCTTCACGCCCTCGACGAATTCCAGGGCGACATAGAACAAGCCGCTGGCTTCGCCGCCGCCCAGGACGCTGGCGATGTTGGGACTGTCGAGGGCGCTGGCGGCGCGAGCGGCGGCGCGGAAGGCTTCCGCGTTCTGTTGCGCGGCGGGAGCGTCCATGCGCATGGTGCGCAGGGCGACGGTGCGTCCCTTGAGGTCAGCCGCCTTGTAGACCGAACCGCCCTCCCAGGCGGCGAGCTCTGCCAGGATAGCGAACGGCCCAATGCGGTCATGTGCCATGACTCACTCCATCGCTACTTTACAAGAGCGGCGAGCCACTGTGGGAAGGGTACGCAGGCAGGGAGGTCCGACCCAGCCGAGTAAAACTTTAGCGAAGCCGCCGGGCGGACGCCAGTGGAAAGCGCGAGCCGGCGGTTACGGAAGATGTAGTCCTGCCGGGAGGGGCGGGGCGACGGCTTGACCGGCGCCAGCCACGGGGGTAGGCTGTCGCGCGGCCGGGGCGGCTGGACAAGCCCTGCGGCGCGACGTGGGAGGGCGGGGATATGGTCCCATTGACGGCGTTGTGGCTTCCTATCGTGTTGGCGGCGGTGATCGTGTTCGTCGCCAGTTCCATCATCCACATGGTGCTTCCCATCCATAAGAGTGATTACAAAAAGCTGCCCAACGAGGACAAGCTGCTGGAGGCGATGCGCAGCGAAACGCTGCCCACAGGGCTGTATCACTTTCCCCATGCCGACAGCATGAAGGAATGCGGCTCGCCGGAGATGGTGGAGAAATTCAAGCGAGGACCGGTGGGCCTGCTCACCATCATGCCGTCAGGAGCGCCGGCCATGGGCGGCTACCTGGCCAAGTGGTTTTTCTACTGCTTGCTGGTGGGCTTTTTCACCGCCTATCTGACCGGACGCACGCTGCCTGCGGGAACGCACTACCTGGCCGTCTTCCGGGTGGCGGGCACGGCGGCGTTCATGGGCTACGGCCTGGGTCACTTCGTCAATTCGGTGTGGGGAGGACAGCCCTGGAGCAACACCATCAAGCACATGATCGACGGGCTGATTTACGGGCTGCTGACCGCCGGGACGTTCGGGTGGCTGTGGCCGAGGTAAGCGGTTTTCATCCATCCGATTCGATGGGGTAACCACCTCCGGGTGCCCTAGGTAACCACTCGACCGCTTACCCTCGCCCCACGTAAGTGCCATTGTTCGCGGTAGTTACCTGCCTTATCCTGTATTCCCCGCTGGTACGGCACGTTTTCCCCCCAACAGTGCGCTCATCGGGCTCTAGGTGCCTTTGGAGGATATATGTCGAAGCGCGTAAGCAAATTGGGATGGGTGGCGGTCGTCCTGGTGACATTGGGGGTAACAGCCTATGCGGGCAGGGCTCTGCAGTTGAGAGCGGATCTGGAAGAGACTTGCAGCAACTGCAGTACTGATTTGGCCAACCCGGACATCGGGCCGGGTCCCTACAGCCTGCAAAACGACATCCCGGGCGGCTACCTGCCGGGAAACGGCGTGAAGTCGCAGATCCTGACCCACAGCGCGGTGTACACGCTGGACACCATGAACACCCTGGTGAACGGCGTGGTGGGATCCGGGACGCGCTACGTGCAGATGCACTTCTACTCCTCGGTGGAAGGTTCGTCGCAGTATCCGAACAATGTGCTGCCGGCATGCTGGGAGGGCCAACACGATCAAAACCAGGCAGTGAACTGGTCGATCTTTTCCGACAATTCCGTGTTTTTCGACAACATGACGGTGGGCCAGCCGTATCCGGGCCGGGCGCGCATGGACTTCAACGTGCGCAACGGCGCGTGTGACCGGCAGATCTATCGCTACTACCTGACGTGGTACGCAGTGTGCATCACGCGCACGGGTGCGAGCTCCTGGGATGTGACGTCGGACAGCTGCGGCAGAGCAACCAACTACGGCGAGGCCAACCTGCAGGGCCAGGGCGGCCGCAAGAAAGAAACCATCAACTATGGCGACTGGCGCATGCCCTTTAGGCTGACGCTCTCAGCGCCGTAAAGGAACCAATCAGCAGTCAGGAATCCGCTTTCAGTCAGGACTGAGGAAGCACGGAGCAGAGAGGCTCCGTGCTTTTTTCTTTTGCGGCCGTGTACCGGTTATTCCTGATGCCCCCTGCCCTTCGTCCTTTGTGCATCGCTTGCCCGGGGTGAACCGCCACTCATTCCAGGTAGAAAAACCCGAGACCGGCCACCCACCCGGTTCATCCAACCGCCATGCCCGTACAAACTGTGAATCTGGCAGAGAAGTTCACGCGCTTTTCCGAGCACTGGCAACCCAAGATCGCGGGCGAGATCAACGACACCTACGTGAAGCTGGTGAAGTTCACCGGGGAGTTCGTCTGGCACCACCACCAGCAGGAGGACGAGATGTTCCTGGTGGTGAAAGGCACCATGCGGATGAAGCTGCGCGACCCCGCGGAGCGCGAGCTGCAGGTGCGCGCCGGAGAATTCGTCATCATTCCGCGAGGCACGGAGCATTGCCCGGTGGCCGACGAGGAAGCGCACGTGGTGCTGTTCGAGCCCAAGACCACGCTCAATACCGGCAACGTCACCAACGAGCGCACCGTGCCGGAATTGGAGCGGGTGTGAGGAAAAGCGGTCAGCGATCAGCACCCAGCAATCAGCGGGCAGGCATGCAGGCGCTCCAGGCTGACTGCTGATGGCTGAATGCTGAGTGCTTCTTCCTCAACCCGCCGGTGAAACGGATTTTGCCCAGCGCAGCTCATCCAGCTTGTGGACGATGTCCGCCAGAAACTTGGTGACTTTCTCCGGCTCCTCCAGCTTGCCGCCGCTGGAGCGGATGGTCTCTTTGGTGATATCGACTGCCATGGTGAGCACTTCCGGCGCAATCGGCATGGGTGTCCCCCCTTTGAGAGTGACCGGGAAATATCGCGTAGTGGGCGGTGCGTGTCAAATGAGGTGAGCTGCGGGCGGTTTGACCGATTCGCCGCCCTCTACATTGTCCGCGGCACCTCTGATTCGCTCCTTACAACCGCTTTGACTAGAATGACGGGTCCGTATCCCTACCTGCCGCGCGGGGGCTTGATGACGCTGATTCAGTTCACTCGCAACCACAACGACCACTCTACCGACAAAGGCTACCAGTTCGAGTTTTTCTGCGACCGCTGCGGCAACGGGTTCACCAGCGAATTCAAAGCTTCGGCCACCGGCATGGCGGCCAGTGCGCTGCGCGCCGCCGGAGGGCTGTTCGGCGGCATGCTGGGATCGGCCGGGTCGAGCGCCTACGAGATCCAGCGTGCCATCCAGGGTCCGGCGCACGACAAGGCCTATCGAGAAGCCATCGAGGAGGCAAAGCCCAACTTCCGCCAGTGTCCGAAGTGCACGAAGTGGGTCTGCAGGGCGACCTGCTGGAACCAGAAACGCATGCTCTGTTACGAGTGCGCCCCCGATATTGGAACCGAACTGGCCGCCGCCCAGGTGCAGGCCACGGTGGAGCAGTTGAAGGAAAAGGTCCGCCAGCAGGACATGACCAAGGACATCGATACCACCAGTGAAGCCGTGGCGAGTTGTCCGGAATGCGGGGCCGCGACCCAGGGCGCGAAGTTCTGCCCGGAATGCGGCAAGTCGCTGCGCCCCAAGAACCAGTGTTCGAAGTGTGGCACCAAGTTCGGGTCGGGCACGAAGTTCTGTCCTGAGTGCGGGAACAAGATAGCGTAGGCGGCCCATCCGGCATCACCACGAGGCGGCGGAGAATGATCCAGGACGACCGGACACGCGGGTTTGACCACTTCCCCGCAAGCACGTTAGAATCAAATGGTTTGCCGGTAGTGCCAATCCCTCTAAGCAAGCGCCCGTCCCGCACCTGAGGGGCGGAGAGGCGATTCCAGCGCATCCCATCGGGGACGTTTCAACGGAGGAAGCATCATGTACGCGGTCATTCGTGCGGGCGGGAAACAGTATCGGGTAGCGCCCGGCGACGTCATCCGGGTGGAGCGGGCGGGCCACAAGAACGGCCGGCTGGAATTCGACGTGCTCGCCGT
This sequence comes from Terriglobales bacterium, assembly GCA_035454605.1. Classification (NCBI taxonomy): domain Bacteria; kingdom Pseudomonadati; phylum Acidobacteriota; class Terriglobia; order Terriglobales; species Terriglobales bacterium. The sequence goes on along the minus strand of DATIGQ010000180.1, from coordinate 2,072 downwards.
CTCGGCGGCCGAAGGACAGCTTTCGCGCGGCAACGGCGCCAGCGTCGTCGGCCAGGTAGTGGAAGAAGGACGCGCCGACAAGATCCTGGTGTTCCACTACAAGCGCAAGAAGCAGTTCAAGCGTCTGCGCGGGCATCGCCAGCCTTTTACGGCGGTGCGCATCACCGAGATCGCGTTCGAGGGCCAGAAGTTCACCGCGCCCGAGCTTCCGGAGAAGAAGGCGAAGGCTCCGAAGCCCAAGCGGGAAACGGCTCCGGCGGTGGAAGCGGAAGCCGCGCCGGCTCCCAAGGAGCACAAGGCGAAAGCCAAGAAGGAAGCCAAGCACAAGGCCGAGGCGCACGAGAAGAAGGCCGCCGCCCCCAAGACAGCCGCGAAGCACAAGGCGGCCAAGCCGGCGGACAAGGACAAAAAGAAAAGGAAGTGACGCCGGGGCGTCTGAGCCCGCCGGCGTCATCCTGAGCGAAGCGAAGGATTCTTTATGGCACACAAAAAGGGACTGGGAAGTTCACGGAACGGCCGCGATTCCAACTCGCAGCGGCTGGGTGTGAAGGCGTTCGGCGGGCAGCTGGTGCACGGCGGCACCATCATCGTGCGGCAGCGGGGCACGCGCATCAAGCCGGGGCTGAACGTGGGCCGCGGCAAGGACGACACCCTGTTCGCCAAGATCACCGGCGTCATCAAGTTCCAGGACAAGGGCTCGATGGGCCGCTACGTCATGGTGGTCCCGGTGGATGAGCCGGCCAAGGCGTAGGACTTCACCACAGAGACACGGAGGCACAGAGAAAGCTCTGTGCCTTTTGCTTTTCTGGCTACTGACCACGAGCCACTGACCCCTGATGTTCATTGACGAAGCCAAAATCCGGGTGAAAGCGGGAGACGGCGGTAACGGCTGCGTGGCCTTCCGGCGGGAGAAGTTCGTGCCCCGCGGCGGGCCTTCGGGCGGCGATGGCGGCAAGGGCGGCGACGTGTACCTGGAATCGTCCGAGCGCCACAACACCCTGGTGCACTTCCGCTTCAATCCGGAGTACAAGGCGGAGCGCGGTCGGCACGGCGAGGGCTCGAACAAGACCGGGCGCGAAGGCGTGGACATCGTGCTGAAAGTGCCGGTGGGCACCGTCGTCTATGACGAAGCCACGGGCGAGCGGGTGCACGACTTCGCGCGCGCCGACGAGCGCCTGTGCATCGCCCGCGGCGGGCGCGGCGGGCGCGGCAATGCTCGCTTCGCCACCTCGACCCACCAGGCGCCGCGCGAGTCCGAGCCCGGACGTCCCGGAGAAGAGCGTCACCTGCGGCTGGAGCTCAAGCTGCTGGCCGACGTGGGGCTGGTGGGCTATCCCAACGTGGGCAAGTCCACGCTGATCTCGCGCATCTCGGCGGCGCGGCCCAAGATCGCCGATTATCCGTTCACCACCCTGCAGCCCAACCTGGGCGTGGTGGCGGTGGGCGAGGCGGCGGAGATGTTCAGCTTCGTGGTCGCCGATATCCCCGGGCTCATCGAGGGCGCGCACGAAGGCGCCGGCCTGGGCACGCAGTTCCTGAAGCACATCGAGCGCACGCGTCTGCTGGTGCACCTGGTGGACGTCAGCGACTCCAGCGGCCGCCCCGATCCGGTGGAAGATTTCAACGTCATCATGAACGAGCTGGAAAGCTTCGGGGCCGGGCTGGAGCGGAAGCCCATGATGGTGGTGGCGTCGAAGCTGGACGTCGCCGACCGCAAGTCGCGCGACTCGAAGCTCGCCCGGCTGCGCCGCCATGCCAGGAAGCTCAAGCTCGAGTTCCATGCCATTTCCGCGGTGGCCGGCGAAGGGATTGAGGAGCTGAAGTACGCTATGGCCAAGCGTGTCCGCCGGGTGCGCTCCCAGGAGACGGCTCTCGCCGCGGATTCACGCGCATGAACGCGGATAAGGAAGTGAATCAGTGAATCAGTCAATCAGTGAATCAATGAACACCGATTGGAGACGGTGCGTTTTAATGATTCAATGATCCGCTGATTTACTGATTCAATCATGCGAATTGCTCTCTTTGGCGGGACGTTTGACCCGGTGCATCGCGGGCACCTGGCGGTAGCGCGG
>DATIGQ010000179.1 GCA_035454605.1 Terriglobales bacterium | reverse complement strand
TGGAAAGGAATCGAGCGCTTCGTCGAGTCAAGACACCTGTTTCTTCTCTATGTGGCTGAGGGAGAATTCCAGATCATTCCAAAGAGGGTTCTGGATCCTGGTCAGCTCCTCATGTTCCGCGACCTCCTGCGGCGAAAGATTCCTGTGAACTGAAGTGAGATTTGAATCTTCGCAGATCTGGGCGTCTGCTCCGTGCTGCATTCCTTGCTACCGCCCCAGCCCGCGGCAGCGGGCGGAAGAGAATAGCCCAGGGCGGCGAGCGCGCGGGAGCTTGTCTCCCGCGCCGAGCAAGCCCTGGGTAACGATGCCTGAGAAACCGGCGCCCGACCGGCTCCGAACGAGTCCGCCGCTGCGGACGAGCGAGGAGGCAATAGGAGGGCGCCAAACCCAAGCCACTCCAGAGGCTAGGGCAAACCCGCGGGGTAGTCCGAACCTCCGGGCCGTACTCGTCGCGGTCTGCTATTCTGGAACCGTTAGCCGCCTGCCATGAGACGAATCCTGCTGGCTTCCATCCTTCTGGCTGTCTCTGGTCTGCCCCTACACGCCGCCGACGTGAGCTGCAGCCCCGGACGTCATGAAGTGACGCAGGACCTCTGGGACGGTTACCGCGTCTCGCTGGCGCCGGTCTCAGGTGGCGAGCACGACGGCCAATGCCGCGCCGTCGTGGTCTCTGCGGCGGGCGCAACCGTGTTCGAGGCCTACGGCACCCAGGCCGCGCTCGAGCCCGCCACGCAGCGTGACGTCAACGAAGATGGCGTACCGGATGTCGTGGTGAGCACGGCCACGGAGGGCTCTTACTCCTACCAAGTTTTTGAGCTGACCGAGCCGCCGCATGTCGTGGCCCAGTTCACCACTTCCGTGCCGCTGCACTTCGAAGACCGCGATGGCGACGGGCGCGTCGAGATCTGGGCTCGCGACTTCGCCTTCCTCCGCTTTGACGATCTTCCCGCTTCCCTGACGCCCCAGCCGCTCATTGTCTTCCGCCTGAAGGGCGAGACCCTGATCATGATCAGCCAGGCCTTCTGGCCCGACTATGAACGCGAGATCGCCCAGGCCCGGGGTCGCATCTCCCGCGACATTCTCGACAAGTTCATCGGCTCACCTACCGCCGCCTCGGACGATCAGAAGCCCAAGGAACTGAGCCCGCATGAGAGGGAAGCGGTCACCGAGGTCAAGGCCGAGGCGCTCGGCATCGTGCTCGCTTACCTTTATGGCGGCCGCGGTCAGGAGGCCTGGAAGGCGCTCGACGAAATGTGGCCGCCGCTGGATAAGCCCCGCATCCGCCAGATGATCCTCAAGGCGCGCGGCAGCGGCATCCTCAGCGAGATCAACCGGCCCAGGAAATAGCAACTCCTCGTGCGTCTGCTACTGTCATCCCGAGAAATCCCCGCGACCTCCGATGTCACCGGGCAACGGGCAGCCGGCGAATCACCATGACCCTCACGCTCGACCAGTGGTTCGCTTCCGGCAGCCGCATCCCGGTGTGGTTTCCCGCCGGCAGCGGCGGCACACGCGGCTACGAGGTCTTCTGCCGTCGCCAGGGCTCGGGCCCATGGGTCACCTTCCTGCACGGTTTCCCCACCTGTTCCTGGGACTGGGCGCCGGTGGCGGAGCTGCTCCAGGCGCATCGCCGCCTGTTGCTGTTCGACTTTCTGGGCTTTGGCGATTCCGACAAGCCCGCGCAGTCCTACAGCCTCTTTGATCAGGCTTCCGTAACGGAGCAACTGTGGCGCCGCCTTGACATCTCCAGCACCGTGCTGGTTGCCCACGATTACGGCGTCACCGTCGCCCAGGAACTGCTGGCACGCCTCGCCGAGGGCCGTTCTGCGGCGCGCATCGAGGGAGTGGTGCTGATGAACGGCGGCCTCTATCCCGAGGTGTATCGCCCGCTACGGATCCAGAAACTGCTGGCCCACCGCGTCCTGGGGCCTGTGGTGAACGCGTTCGTCACCGAGTCGACGTTCCGCCGTAACTTCGCCTCGATCTTCTCGCGCCAGCATCCGATTGGCGAGGAAGAACTCCGGCAGCACTGGCAGTCCATCACCCGGCGCGACGGCGTTCGGAACTATCACCGCCTCATGCAGTATCAGCACGAGCGCCAGCAGCATCGCCAGCGCTGGGTCGGGGCGCTGGAGCAGACGCGTGTGCCGCTGCGCTTCCTGTGGGGCATGGAGGATCTCGTCTCCGGGGCGCACGTCGCGCAATTGATTCGTCAGCGCCTGCCCCAAGCGGAGTTCGTGGCGCTCGAAGACGTGGGCCACTATCCCCAACTCGAGATTCCGGATGTGGTTGCCGAGAGAATCGCCGCGCCCTTCCACGGTTCCTAGCAACGTCCGACGGACAGACCACCCCATGCTGCGCCATGGCATCTAAAGTTGTGCAGTGATTAGCTCTCCATTTTTCAAGGAGGTAGAACTCGTGAAGCGCGCAATTCTTCCTTTGTTTCTTATGATTTCGCTGGCTGCATTCGGCCAGGGAAAGAGCGGCAGCGCAGGTCGCCCGGCAGGCGCCGGCGCCCCGTCACAAAGCATGGGACATGGCCCGGAGATGGGGCGCCCGGCGGATGCAGGCAAGCCAGCGGTCACCGGTCAACCCGAATCCACGCCTAGCGCAAACAGCTCCCAGGCGCATGAGCAGCGCGCCCTGACGAGCGCGCAGATCAACGGCGGCTCGTTCAAGATGCTGCAGGAAAAGACCGGCATGTCTTCCGAGCAACTCCAGCAGCTCTATGCCTCCAGCGGCGCGAAAAACTATGGCCAATTCGTTTCGGCCGTGATGGTGTCGAAGAACCTCAACCTCGACACCAACGCCGTGCTCGAAGGCATGAAGACCAAGTCGCTCGGGAAGACGCTCAAGGATATGGGCGTCTCCGACCAGGCGGCGAGTGCCGAGATCAAGAAGGCCAACAAGGAAATCAAGGCGGCGGACAAGAAGAAGTCTTCCTGAAGCGGTGTCCGCAGCCTCCAAGCCCGGCCGTCGGCCGGGCCTTTTTCTTTCGAACGCACGTAGACCCCTACGGACGTATAATGACGCTGAGGTTTCCGATCGGCTTGGCCTGCGGCGTGCGCCATGGCTGGCCGACGGTTGGGTCGCCTTGGCGGCTCACGAGGGTGCGGGTGGAAACGCCCGTGCCTCCCATGCTTCCGGCGTTACCGGATGCGCTTGGAAAGGAAACGCTCGTCGCTCTCCTGCGCGAGACTTTTCCTCTCCCAAAGCATCCCAGAAACAAGGGTTCGATTGAATGCTGATTCCTGATTGCTGAGTGCTGCTTCTTCATGCGCCTGCGCGACAAATTCGGACGCGCCATCACCGACCTGCGGATCTCGGTGACCGACCGCTGCAACTACCGCTGCGTGTATTGCCGCACCGGCAACGAAGGCGCGCTCTACGAAGAATTGCCGCTCGCCGACTACCTGCGGATGGTGCGCTTGTTCGTCGGGCTGGGCATCGAAAAGGTGCGCATCACGGGCGGCGAGCCCCTGTTGCGTCGCGACGTGGTCGAGTTTGTTCGCGAACTCTCGGCACTCCACACCCTCGACGGCCATCCGCTCGACCTGGCCATCACCACCAACGGTCACCTTCTGGCCGAAATGGCAGAGCCGCTGAAACAGGCCGGGCTGCGCCGCGTTACCGTGAGCATGGACGCGGTCGATGGCGAAAAGTTCGCCCGCATCACCCGGGTCTCCAACGGCTTTTCCAGCGTGCTTGAGGGCGTGCGCGCCGCCCGCCGCGCCGGCCTCGACCCGGTCAAGGTCAACTGCGTGCTGCTGCGCGGCTTCAACGACGACCAGATCGTGCCCTTCGCCCGTTTCGCCCGCGAAGAGGGCGTCATCGTCCGCTTCATCGAGTTCATGCCGCTGGAAGAGGACCGGGTCTGGTCGCCGGAGATCGTCGTTACCCTGCGCGAGGTCGTGGACCGCATCCGTGCCTTCCGGCCGCTGGTGGAGATACCCCGCGCCTACAGCGAGACGGCCCGCCGTTTCACCTTCGATGATGGCGTGGGCGAGGTCGGCATCATCGCGCCCGTTTCCGAGCCTTTCTGCGGACACTGCTCGCGCGTGCGCATCACCTCCGACGGTAAGATCCGCACCTGCCTGTTCTCCCTCTTCGACCACGACCTCGCGGGCCGCATGCGGGCCGGTGCCAGCGACGCCGAACTCGGCGACTACATGGTCTCCGTTGTCGAGAAGAAAGAAGCCCGCCACCACATCGGCGAGCCCGGCTTCGAAAAACCCTCGCGCTCGATGGTGCACATCGGCGGCTGAGGAGCATTCAGCGTTTAGCAGTCAGCATTCCGGAAAACAAAAAGGGCGCGGCGAAAGCCGCGCCCTCGTTCTTGGCCAGGGATCTTTAGAACGTGAACTTAGCCGAGAACTGGATGCTACGCTGCCCACCGCCGCCTAGCACAGGATTTCCCAGCCCCACGTCGGACGTTGCCAGGATAGGAAGGAAGCCTAAGCTGCGTCCGTTCGTAGGGTCGAGCCCGTTTGGAGCCGCGTCAGCGATGAACGCGGGCAGCAGTGGATTGGCGAAGTTGGGATGGTTCGTGAGATTGTAGAAGTCTGCCCGCAGCAACAGATGGAAGCGCTCGGTGAGGCGCGTATCTTTGCTGACGGCAAGGTCGAAATTGCGATAATCGGGGCCGATCAGCGAGTTCCGTCCCAGGCTTCCGAAATGCCGCGTTCCCGGCACACAGAACGCCGCGCTGCCGTCTCCCGCCGGATCGAGTGTGCAGGGAACTTGGAAGGACGTCAGGTTAAGGAACTGGAGTGGGTTGTCGGGGTTGTAGGTCACCGCGCCCACAAGGTCGGGCCGGCCGAAGAACTCGCCGCTCCCGTCGTAGTCGTCCAGGAAGTTGTAGTTCACATGGAAGGGGTGTCCGCTCAGCAGCGTCAACACGCCGCTGATCTGCCAACCTTCACCCAGGCGCCCCAGTCCCATCTTGGGCAGAGCGTAGGTAGCGGACCACACGAACCGGTGCCGGGTATCGAAGTTGGAGTTGCCACGGTCGGCGCGCGGGTTGTTGCTGTCGTTAGGCTGCGCCGCGTTAGGCACGAAGTCCTGCCCATCGCTGGCGGTATCGATGGAATGCGACCAGGTGTAGGAGATTTGCTGCGTGAGTCCATGCCAATTCTGCTGCCGCAAACTCACCTGTAGCGCGTTGTAGCTCGAACTCGCCGAGGTTTCGAGCTCATTGACGTAGAACGGCGCGTTGGGTGCCAGCGCACTCAAGGGCGTGGAGAAATTGCGGGGCACGATATCAATGAATCCGTTCGCCAGGTCCGTGGCCGTAATGGTTGCCTGGCTCGGCTGGTTGATGTCGCGGAACCGGAACAGCTTGCGTCCCGCCGACCCCACGTACGACACCTGCAGCACCGTGCGGGGGAACAGTTCCTGTTCGAGGTTCAGGTTGTAGTTGTAGATGTACGGCGTCCGAAGGCCGGGATCGACCGTAAAAGCATCCGTAGTGTCGGTCGAGAAAGTCGCCGGATCGAACACCGCCGCACCCGGAGCCAGCACCGCGGTCGGACTGAAGGAAAAGAAGACCGGGTCCGGGCCGATGGCGTTGTACGCCGGGCCGGCGTTGAACGAGTTGAACGGAATCTGGCCGGTAAAGAAGTCCTGCGAGAAGATGTCGTAGGCGACGCCGAAGCCGCCGCGCAGCACGGTCTTGGCCTTGCCTCCGATGTCCCAGGCAAAACTGACGCGAGGGCTGAAGTTGTTGTGGTCCTTCTCGTAGAGCTGGCCCACCTGCACCAGCCCAACCGCAGGATCGTACATGCTGAAGCGGTTCTGGTCTTCGCCGATCACCCCGAAGTAATCCCACCGCAGTCCCAGGTTGACCGTGAAGTCGCGCCGCACGCGGATGCTGTCCTGCACGTAGAACGCGTGGGAACTCTGGTGCGCATCGCGGTCGGTGTTCCCCGATGGCAAGAAGCTGAAACCCGTGGGCATGCCGGCCAGGAAATCCTGCAGCGAACCGAAGCTGATGCGTCCGCGGAAGTGGAAGTCGTTGAACGAATCCACCGTGGTGCGGCGGAATTCGTAGCCGAACTTGATGTCGTGCCGGTTGAACTTCCAGGAAAAGTTGTCGATGAACTGCCAGTTCGTGTCCCTGCGTCCGCGTGGATTGGAGAATCCGGACGACCCCAGGGAGGCGAACCCGTCGCCGAACTGCATGGTCGGAAAGCCGAAATCGCGTGAGTCGGTGACCCCGTTGTTCAACCCGATGCTGTCGTTCGGATTTCCGAAAACCGCGGCGTCTTCCGCCAGGAAGTCCTGCGAGTATCGGTTCCAGCCGAACCGCGCCTCGTTGACCTGGGTGGACGAGAAGACGTGCACAAAGCTGATCGAGATCAGTTGCGCGCGGATCGGCGACACCGTATTCGTTCCCGGCAGATTGTTGCCGCCGGCCAGACCCAGGGGAAAGCTCTGGTTGCTGTTGCCGAAGAAATACCGCCCGCTCAGATGGTTGTTTTCGTTGAAAGCGTGATCCAGCTTGATGATGAAGCTGTCGGCATCGTTAGAGGCGGCCGCCGTCGAAACCGAGTTGGGGCTGCCCGTCAGGTTGGCCGCCGGCCATACATCCGGCCCGCCGGAACAACCGCCATTAGTTTGGCAGAAGTTGAAAAGGTTCAGAATCACAGGATTGACAACGCCACCGGGCTGCGCGGTCACACAGTCGAAGATGCTGCCCGTGGCGCACTCGGGCGCCGGGCCGCCCAGGCCCCGGATCGCCCCGAAGGCATCGGCGAAATCGCTCAGCGTGGGCACGTTGTTCAGGGAGTCGATACCCAGCCGTTCCCGCTGGCCCTCATAGGCGCCGTAGAAGAAAGTCCTGTCCTTGGCGATGGGACCACCGATGGAGGCCCCGAACTGGTTGTTGTGGAACTTGTTCTTTGAGCCCACCGTGTTGAAGAAGTTGCGGGCATTCAGATTGTCGTTCCGAAAGTACTCGAACACGCTGCCATGGAAGTCGTTGGTCCCGCTCTTGGTCACAATGTTGACGACCGAGCCGGAGTTCCGCCCGTACTCGGGTTCGAAGTTGGAAAGCACGCGCAATTCGGCGATCACCTCGATGGGCAGCACCGTGCCCGGCGTGCCGAACACGCCTCCCTGGTTGATGGCCGGTAGGTTTCGATAGCCATCGTTCATGTCGGTGCCGTCGAGCAGGAAGTTGTTTGACCGGCCGCGGTTGCCGTTCACGCTGAAAAGCCCGAACGATCCCGGCGAATCGCCGCCTCCGTTCGGTTCGCCCGCCGCACCGGGCACCATGATCAGCAACTTGGTGAAGTCACGGCCGTTGATGGGAAGGTCCAGCACTTGCTTTTCCTCAAAGCCCCCGCCCAGCACGTTGCTGCTCGTGTCTACCAGCGGAACCTCTGCCGTGACTTCGGTCACCTGTTCCACCTGCCCGGGTTGGAGCGTCACATCCACTCGCCGCTCGGCGGCGACGTCCACCCGAATGCCGCTGGCCACCGACTTCTGGAATCCCGCTTTTTCCACGGTCACGCTGTAGTTTCCGATGGGCAGCTCGGGCACGACAAAGAATCCCGTCGCATCCGTAGCAGTGGAGCGCTCTAATCCTGTGTCGGTATTGCGAATGGCGACTCTGGCTTCCACGACCACGGCGCCGGTGGAATCTGTCACCGTGCCGAGAATGCTTCCGCGGAAGGTTTGCGCCACCAGAGTGGTGGCAGTCAACAACATGATGGGAAGAATCGACCGGAACTTCATGGCGGGAAATCTCCTCGCACGCGGCCTTTTGCGGGCTGCCTTGTGCGCGGGATTATAGCTCTGCGGCAAACCGGCGCACAGCTAATCACATGGATACGTGCCGTTCCGCCTTGGCGGCGGCAGGCTTGCGCCACCCGCCCCTGGATGGGAAAATGAGCTTGTGCAGCCGGTGCGTCTTTCCTGCCCGGCCGGCATCAAAATTATCAGGAAGGAACGACTGTCGGCTTCAACAACCCCGTAGGTCGGGTTCGCCTTGGCGAACAGTGGATCTACTGGAGCCGGTGGATGCTTTCAACATCCCCGTTCTGCGCGGCCTTCGCTGGCCGGCGCGGGACTGAAGGCGGAAAGAGAAATGTCGATTGCAGCCCCGATTGTCTGCTCCCTGGACAACTATCTCGTCTTGCCGGACCACTCCCTGGACGGTCGCATTGCCGCCGCCAAAGAGGCGCTGGGCAAGCAGGCCGTCATCCTCGGGCATCACTACCAGCGTGACGAGGTCATCCAGTTCGCCGACTACACCGGCGACTCCTACAAGCTGGCCCAGGAGGCGGCCCGTTCCGAGGCCCGCACCATCGTCTTCTGCGGCGTCCACTTCATGGCCGAGAGCGCGGACATCCTCAGCCGCGCCGGCCAGCAGGTCATCCTGCCCGACCTGAATGCTGGCTGCTCCATGGCGGACATGGCCGAGATCGGCCAGGTGGAGGACGCCTGGGAGCAGTTCGTTCGCCTCGGCCTCACCGACGACTCCGGCAGCGGCGTCACGCCGCTCACCTACATCAACTCCGCGGCCGCCATCAAGGCCTTTTGCGGCCAGCGCGGAGGGCTGGTTTGCACTTCTTCGAACGCCGCCGCCGCGCTGCGCTGGTCTTTTGCCAAAGCGCCCCGCGCCTTTTTCCTGCCCGACCAGCACCTGGGACGCAACACCGCCTATGCCATGGGCATCCCGCTGGACGAAATGGCCGTCTGGGATCCCTATCAGCTCCTGGGCGGCAATACCCCCGAGCGCCTGCGTAAGGCTCGCGTCATCCTGTGGAAAGGGCATTGTTCGGTGCACCAGCGCTTCCTGCCGGAGCACGTGGAGGCCGTCCGCCAGAAGTATCCCGGCATTCACGTCATCGTCCACCCCGAATGCCGCTGGGAGGTCTGTCAGAAGGCCGACTCCATGGGTTCGACCGAAAAGATCCGCAAAACCGTCACCGAGGCCCCGGCCGGCTCCAGTTTTGCCGTAGGCACGGAAATCCATTTAGTAAACAGGCTGGCCAAGCAGAACCCGGATAAGATAGTCGTCACGCTGGACGATTCCGGTTGTCTGTGTACCACGATGTTCCGCATTTCGCCCCAGCACTTGCTGTGGGCGCTGGAGAACCTGAACGAAGGCAACGTGGTCAATCGGATCGAGGTTCCGGCGGAAGTAAAGCGCTGGGCGCGCCTGGCGCTGGATCGTATGCTGGAGATCCACTGAGCATGGCGGAACGCACCTTTACTCTCGATGAGGCCCAGCAGCTCCTGCCTATGCTTGAGCCCCTGCTCGACGCTGCCGTCCACAACAAGAAGCAGGTGGAGGAGATCGACTCGGAACTGCAAGCGCTGGGACACCGCATCTCCGCTTCTGGCGGCATGCTGCTGCAGATCGGCCACTGGGCGGAGCGCCGCGCCCAGCGCGACGCCGCTCTCGAGAGCGTGCAGCAGACTCTCAGTGAGATCGACGCGCTCGGCGTGCAGGTCAAGGACCTGGACACCGGCCTGCTCGACTTTCCCTGTCAGGTCGGCGACAGCGTGATCCTGCTTTGCTGGAAGCTGGGGGAGAAAAAGATCGCCCATTGGCACGGGCCCACCGAAGGCTTCATCGGCCGCAAACCCATCGACGACTCCATCGCCAGCTCCGGCGACGCGAAGAAGCCCAATTAGGGGCTGTTGTTAGTAACCGTTCCCCACCGACCACTAGGCCTGCCGTTACGGCACCATCCCCTCGTTCCATGTCGGCGCGAATGTTGAGTTCACCAGCCAGCGCACCGGCCCCACCAGCGCTTGGATGGCCTCCGTCATGTGCGCAAAGTCGATGCGGCTCACCTCATCGCTGGGCTGGTGATAGTCCTTGTGCAGCCCGTAGCTCGAAATGGTGTGCGCTACGACGCCACGCTTGGCCAGGACGTAATTGTCCGAGCGCCGGAAGAAATCCTGGTCGGGGTGCGGATCGGCCGCCAGCCGGGCGCCCTGCGCCGCCAGCCGCGGCCCCAGGTTCGAGCGCTCGTACCCGGTCAGCCACAGCGTTTTCGGCGGGACCTTAGGATCGGGCCGGCCGATCATCTCGAATCCCAGGTTGGCCACCATCTTCGTCAGCGGAACCGGAGGCCGCTCGCGGAAGTACAACGATCCGAGCCCGCCTTGCTCTTCGCTGCCGAACAGTACGAACAGGACGGTGCGTCGCGGCCGCGGGCCGGCAGCCAGTTGCCGCGCCAGTTCCAGCACCGCGGCCACGCCTGAGGCGTCGTCATCCGCGCCGTTATACGTGCTGTCGCCGTTCACCTCTTTGCCCACTCCCACATGATCGTGGTGCGCGGAAAGCAGCACCACCTGCTCCCGCAGCGCAGGGTCGCGTCCCGGCAGCCAGCCCAGCACGTTCCACGTGGTTGAAGTCTTCTCTTCTTTCACGCTCGCTGCCAGGCGCACCGGCGTTCCCTCCGGCATCGCGCCGATTTGCTGCGCTGCGGCGTTATCCAGCGCCACCGCCGTCAAGCCGCCCGGTGTCGCAGCCGGATCGAGGCCCACCACTTGCTGGCTGATCTCCGGCAAGCGTGCGCCGATTCCTTCCCATCGCTCTCGTACCCGCGGCCATTCGGGTATCAGAACCGCGGCGGCGCCCCGCCCGGCCAACTCATAGGCCTGCAGCATTGCCGAGGGCGCTCCAGCTCCGGTCCTGGGTGTCAGGAGAACCACCGCCCCACGCTGCGGTTGCGTAGTCGCTCCGCCGCT
>DATIGQ010000178.1 GCA_035454605.1 Terriglobales bacterium | reverse complement strand
GTTCACAGTTCATAGTTCACCCTTCGCAGTTGCCTTCATCCGCTTTCATCGGTGCCAACAAAGCGCGTGCCTTTCCCTCCGCCTGCCACCTGCTTCGTTGGCAACTCCCTTCCCGCCGCGCGCCTCTAAGCATGTAGGCGCTTTCATCAAGCAGCCGAAGGAAGAATCATGCCAGCGAACCCCAGCGCCGTGCGCCCCATCCGCTCGTCGGGCGAGACAGACGCCGGGCAGCGCGCAGGCTCCGCTCCGGCCGGGAACACCGAAGAGCTTCAGCCGCGCCGCACGCTCTTCCGCCTGCCCCGGCCCGACCGCCGCGTGGCGACTTCTGATCCTCCGCGCATGGACTGGCTGCAAGCCATCATCGTGGCCGGCGGTGCGGCCGTAGTGGCTTACCACCTCGGCTTTTTCCACGGCCAGGCCGAACAGCCCGACTCCGAGCCAGCCCCTCCGCGGCGCGGATAGTTCTCAGCTCTCAGAAAGACGCTCTCCGTTTCCGCTCTGCGCTTCCCGCGTTCCGCGTTCACTTCACAGTTCAGAGTTCACCGTTCGCAGTTGCCGTGATCCGCGTTCATCCGTGTGAATCCGTGGCGAAAAGCCTGTGCCTTTTCTGCTCTCCGCCTCCCGCCTCCTTCACAATTCCCCTCTCTTGGTGCATACTTCCACCGTCTCACGTCTCAGCCTCACCAATCCATTCAAGGAGATTCGATGAAAAGAGCCCTCTCGTTGTCCGTCCTTTGCCTCTGTCTGGGCGCCGCCACCATCGTCCAGGCGCAACAGGCCATGATGCACCCGCCCAAGGTGCTGGTCATCGGCCGCGAAGTGCTCAAGACCGGCAAGGCCGGCGTGCATGAGAAGTGGGAAGCTGGCTGGCCGCGCGCCTTTGCCAAGGCCAAGTCGTCCGTCCGCTACATCGCCGCTTCTTCCCTGACCGGCGAAGGCCGCGTGCTGTACCTGGTGGCCTACGACTCCTTCGCCGCCTGGGAAAAGGAAAACCAGGAAATCGGCAACAACGCCGCCCTCACCGCTGAGCTGGATATGCTGGCCGATAAGGATGGCGATTACCTGCAGGACAATCGCACCGCGGCCTTCGTTTACATGCCGGACCTCAGTTACAACGCCGACACCATTCCCATCGCCGGCACGCGTTACTTCTTCATCTTCTCTGTCCGCGTGAAGCCGGGCCACGGCGATCACTTCGCCGCCGTCCGCAAGATCGCCCGCGAAGCTCATGAGAAGGCCAAGCTCGACGAGCACTACGCTGTGTTTCACGCCGTCGCCGGCGCCCCGTCGAACCTCTACCTCATCTTCATCCCCATGAAGTCCATGGCGGAAATGGATGCGGCCCCGGCCATGCACGGCAAGGCCTATCAGGATGCGCTCGGTGGGGATGGTCAGAAGAAAATGGACGACTTTGCCGCTCAGGGTCTGGAAAGCGCCGAGGGGCACCTCTTCATGTTCAGCCCCAAGATGAGCTATCCGGCCCAGCCCTGGATCGACGCGGATCCCGACTTTTGGAAGCCCGCGCCCATGGCCAAGCCCGCAGCCAAGAAAGCCCCGGCTGCCCAGTAGTCGCAACCCATTGCGCAATTGCCGAAGTGCCGAATCTGGAGATTCAGATTCGGCACTTCCCGCGATTTGCCCCTCATGCTTCGAATCGGAATTGTTGGTTCACCCTTACGCGGCAACTGCATTCAACGATTCACTGACTCACTTCCTCCACTCCCAGCCACTTGAGCGCTTCTTCCATAGTGCGGAACACCCCCACCCGCTTCCTGCTCTCTCTTTCCATGCCGCGATAGGCTTGGAACATTCGCCCCAGGCCGTAGGCCACGTTGTGCGGGGCCACCATGGCGAACTTCGTCGCGGCCCCGCCCGCGTCCATGCGGGCAGCAAGACTCGCCAGTTCCAGCATCTGCTCAGGTGAGGCTGGGCCGAAGTGTTCCACCGCGCGCATGTCTGCCAGTTCGTTGAAACCCGCCACTTCGGGGTTCGACCATACGGCGCTCTGGTAGTTCCGCAGGTCTTCGTGCGTCACCGTTCCGCGGCCGGTGGCAATCACCAGCCGCCGTTCCCCGTCGATACGGTAGTCGATGGGCATGGCCCGGCCCCAATCACTGTTGTCATCCTGAGCGAGCCGTTGTTGCCTTCCGGCGACCGAAGGCCGTGCATGCCGCATTCATCTCGGCCGCACTCGCGCCAGCGACAGCACCACACCCACGCCCAGCAGCAGCACCGCGCCCTCGATCTGCGTCGATTGCCGGTGCAGGCGGTTGAATTCCACTCGCCGCGGGTCGTCGGGTGGCACTCTGTCGATTTCCACCATCGCCGCCCGCAACGCCTTCATCTTGGGCATGAGGAGGAACTGCGAGACCAGCGTCAGCCCCAGCATGCCGTAGATCAGCAGATGGCGCAGCGCAAACGGCCGCGCATACCCCGCAGTCAGCCGCCAGTGAACCATCGAGCTGGCTGCGAACAGCGCGCCTGCAGCCATCCCCATCAAGTGCAGCCGCGTCAGCGCCTCCACCACCACTGTGCCGGCCAGATGCCGCGACGCCAGCACGCTGAACAGCGTGGGCGCCACCACCGCGCCAAAGAACACGATCCCGCCCAGCCATACCGCCAGCGCCGCCAGCATCAGAAAACGCAGGGATTGAGTCATTGAATCATTTGAATCAGTGAATCATTGAGTCAGTGGAAAGGTCCTGGCTTCGGGGTTTTGGCTTTTCAATGATTCAATGATTGACTGATTCAATGAGCAAATCTTGCTACACCGGTACGGGTACCGAATCCACGATGTCCTTCAGGATCTGTTCCGCCTGTTCGCTCTTCTTCAGCGTGGAGGCGTAGCGCGCATTGACCACCACCCGGTGCGCGAACACCGGCACCGCCAGCGACTTGAAGTCCGAAGGCTGCGCGAAGCTGCGTCCTTCCACGTAAGCCAGCGCCTGGGCCGCGCGGAAAAGCATGAGCGCGCCGCGCGGCGAGACTCCCAGGGAGAGGTGTTCCGAATCGCGCGTGCGCCGCACGATCTCCAGCGTGTAGTCCACCAGCGCGTCGTCCACCTTCACTCGCGCGATCTCTTCCTGCATGGCGGTGACGTCGGCGCCGCTCATCACCGGGCGCAGGTGCTCCAGTTGCGCCATGCCGGCTTCCGAGCGCAGGATCTGCCGCTCACTCGCCGCCTCCGGATATCCCATCGACACCCGCATCAGGAAGCGATCCATCTGCGACTCCGGCAGCGGATACGTCCCGTGGTGCTCCACCGGGTTCTGCGTCGCGATCACCAGGAACGGCTGCGGCAGCGTGTAGCTGCGGCTGTCCACCGTCACCTGGCCTTCGTTCATCGCCTCCAGCAGCGCCGACTGCGTCTTGGGCGTGGTGCGGTTGATCTCGTCCGCCAAGAGCACGTTGGTGAACACCGGCCCCGGCTTGAACTCGAAGCGCTGCTCCTGCGCCGAGTAGATGGAGATGCCCACCACGTCCGAGGGCAGCATGTCGCTGGTGAATTGGATGCGCTGGAAGCTGCAGTCCAGCGCCCGCGCCAGCGCGTGCGCCAGCGTCGTCTTGCCCACGCCCGGCACGCCTTCGATCAGCAGATGCCCGCGCGCCAGGATGCCCACCAGCGCCAGCCGCACCACATCGTCCTTGCCGCGGATGATGGTGCGCAGCGCCTGCTCCAGCCGCGCTACCCGCGCCGCCCGAGTCTCCGTCTCGCTCTGTGTGCCCGCCGCCATTCGCTCTGTGTTTCTGCGTCTCTGTGGCTAGCTTTCCAGTTTCGCGTCCATCGTGATCTTCGCGTTCAACAGCCGCGAGATGGGACAGCCCGCCTTGGCGTTGGCCGCCGCTGTCTCGAACTTGGCCTTGTCGCCGCCCGGGATCTTCGCCGTCACGTCCAGATGGA
>DATIGQ010000177.1 GCA_035454605.1 Terriglobales bacterium | reverse complement strand
GCCGAGCTGACGTTGCGCGCTGGCGATCTCGCCTTCCAGCTTGGCCGCTTCCTTCTGCAGGCGCTGGCGCTCGGCCGAAAGGTCGACCTTCTTCTCGAAGATGACGCGCACGTCGAAGCGCGCCGACGAGCGCGCCCCGGGCGTTCCGGCCAGGGAACGCTCGACGAAGGTGATGCCAGCGACCGCGGCCAGCTTCTCCACCGCTTCCCGGTTCTCTTCGATGAGGCGACGGATGTCGGGCTCGGCAAAGGCCTCGATGGGAACGGCGGTCCTGGGCTCCACTTTGAGATCGGCGCGCATATCGCGCACGGCCACGATCAGGTCCTGCAGGATGGCCATGCCGGTCTCAGCTTCGAGGTCGATGCGGCCCGGATCGGCTTGCGGATAGGGAGCCAGCGCAATGGATTTCTGTGGCGGCTTGCCGTCATAGAGCGTGTGCCAGACTTCCTCGGTGAGGAAGGGCATGAAGGGCGAGAGCAGGCGGAGGGCGGCCTCGAACAGGCTGAGCAGATGAGCGAAGGCCGCGCGCGTGCCCTCAACGGAGCCGCCATCCAGGCGCAGCTTCACGATCTCGATATACCAGTCGCAGAACTCGTGCCAGAAAAAGCCGTAGACCTGGTGCGCCGCCTCGTGGAAACGATAGGTCTCGAGCGCCGCATTCACTTCCTGGGTGACGCGGTGGAAGCGGGAATGGATCCAGCGGTCTTCGAGCGTCCTGGGAGCGGGAGCCGCTTCGCCCGTGGCCTGGGATTCCGCCAAAGACCAGAGGCCGCTTTGCTGGGCGCGATCCACATTGAGGAAGATGAAGCGGGCGGCGTTCCAGATCTTGTTGGCGAACTTGCGATAGCCGTCGGTGCGCTTTTCGTTGAAGGCGATGTCGGTGCCGGGCGCGGCCATGGCGGCGAGCGTGAAGCGCACCGCGTCGGTCCCGTACTTTTCGATGATCTCGATGGGATCGAGCGTGTTGCCCTTGGTCTTGGACATCTTCTGACGCTCGGCGTCGCGCACCAGCGCATGGATGTAAACGTGGCGGAAGGGCACGCTGCTGCGGGCGTGGTCACGCATGAAGTGGCAGCCCATCATGATCATGCGCGCCACCCAGAAGAACAGGATCTCGTAGGCCGTGATGAGCAACGAGGTGGGATAGAACACCTCCTGGTCGCGGGTCTTCTCCGGCCAGCCCAGGGTGGTGAAGGGCAGCAGGCCGGAGGAGAACCAGGTGTCGAGCACGTCGGGGTCCTGCTCCAGGTCAACGCCGCCGCAGCCGGAGCACTTGGGCGGCGCCTGGCGGGCCACCAGGATGGTCCTGCATTCCGGGCAATGCCACGCCGGGATGCGGTGTCCCCACCACAGTTGGCGCGAGATGCACCAGTCGTGAATGTTGTACATCCAGGTGAGATATTCCTGCTTGTAGCGCTCCGGGGTGAAGGAAACTTCGCCCTGTTCGACCGCCTGGATGGCGCGGTCGGCGAGCGGCTTCACCTTGACGAACCACTGGGTGGAGAGCCGCGGCTCGACGATGGTGCGGCAGCGGTCGCACTTGCCCAGCGCGATGACGTGGTCCTTCACCTCGGCCAGCAGGCCTTCGTTCTCCAGGTCCTCCAGGATGCGAGCGCGCGCGGCGAAGCGGTCCAGCCCGGCATAGCGGCCGGCGCTCTCGTTCATGTGGCCGGTCTCATCCATGACGTTGATTTGCGGCAGCAGGTGGCGCAGCCCGGCCTGGAAATCGTTGGGATCGTGCGCCGGAGTGACTTTGACGGCGCCGGTGCCGAACTCGGGGTTGGCGAGTTCATCGACGATGACCGGGATGTCGCGATTCATCAGCGGCAAGCGCACCATCTTCGAGTGCAGGTGCTTGTAGCGTTCGTCGGTGGGATGAACGGCTACGGCCACGTCGCCCAGCATGGTTTCCGGGCGGGTGGTGGCCACGGTGATGAACTCCTCGCTGCCCAGCACGGGATAGCGGATGTGGTAGAGCTTCCCCGTCACTTCTTCGTGGGCCACCTCGAGGTCGGAGATGGCGGTCATGCAGCGCGGGCACCAGTTCACAATGTACTGACCGCGGTAGATCAGTCCTTCTTCATAGAGGCGGACGAAAACTTCGACCACGGCGCGGGAGAGGCCCGGGTCCATGGTGAAGTAGAGGCGGTCCCAATCCACGGAATCGCCCAGGCGCTTCATCTGCTCGAGGATGGCGCCGCCGTATTCTTCCTTCCACTTCCACACACGCTCGAGAAAGGCTTCGCGGCCGATCTGGCGGCGATCCGCGCCCTCGGAGGCAAGCTGGCGCTCTACCATCATTTGCGTCGCGATGCCGGCGTGGTCGGTGCCCGGGAGCCACACGGTCAGATAGCCGCGCATGCGGTGCCAGCGGACGATGATGTCCATCTGGGTGTGGTTGAGCATGTGGCCCATGTGCAGGCGGCCGGTGACGTTGGGCGGCGGAATCAGGAGCGAGAAGACGGGGCGCGCGGTCTCCGGCGAGCCGGGCGCCGGCGTCGCGACCGAGAAGAGCTTTTCTTTTACCCAGAAATCGGCCCAGCGCGCTTCAATAGCGCCCGGTTCATAGGCCTTGGGCAGATTGTGGGACATTCCGCTTGAGATATGAAAACGAAGGAGTAAGTAACGATATTACAGGCGGGGAGAAATGAGGGTCAAACCTAGCCTCCGGGGTTCCGGAAAATGGCGGAGGAATAACGGCAATGAGGCCGCTCGGAACCGCTCGGTGTATCCATTTCGGCTTCGCTTTCGTCCTGTCAATGGAGCCACTGGAAATACGGCTCCAGGAGGGATCCATGGAAAATGTTCGTTCCAAAGGCAATCTTCAGAACCTGATTCCCATCGCTGTGGTGGTTGTGGGCGGGTGCGAGCCCTGCGCCGAAAAGATGGTCACTCAGGCCCTGACACAAGGGAGCCCGTGGCAGGATGTGGATGAAACGCTGCGGATCCTCGCCGATATGCAGAAACGGCCGTGCGTTGCTGAGAAGCTGGGAGCCGAGGTGGTGGCACGTATGGAGAAACCACTGGCAGCCGGCCGCAGAACCCTGGAGCAGGCGAAGCCGGCGGAAGCTGCGGTGGGCGCTTGCGGGTGCGAGTGAAACCTCAGCGGTCTTCGGGTTTCGGCTCACAAACAAAGACACCGCGCTCGTCGCGTCCGAACTCGCAAGCGTCATTCAAGGCCGTTTGCAGTTGTCGGCGAGCGCGGTGGAGCCGCATTTTGACGGTGGTCAGCGGCAGTTGCAGCAGGTGACCGATTTCGTTAGCCGTAAGCCCATCGGCGTCATGCAGCAAGAGGACCGCCTTGTACGTATCGGGCAGCTTGCCGACATACCGTTGGACACATGAGCTCATTTCATCCTGCTGGACGACGGCGAGAGGGGAGGGCTGGGCCTGGTCGGGGATCGGCAGTTCCTCGACCGGTTCGTCCACGTGCCGCTCCACAGACTTCGCCCGCTGCCGCATGCGGTCGATACTTACGTGAGTCGCGATCTGATAGAGCCAGCTCTCCAGAGCTTCGGCGTCTCGCAACGTCCCCAGTTGCTGGTGTGCACGAATGAGGGCTTCCTGCGCCAGGTCTTCGGCCTCAGCAGCATCCCGAACCAAATAACGGATGTACCGGGTCAGGGCGGCGCGATGTCGCTCAATGTCACTTGTCGAAGGCGCTGAGGTTGGCACAGGGCTTAGTGTACCGCCGGAGTACCGCGCCGTGCAGATACGAGCGCAAAGGCTGCCCGCGCACAGCTCACTCAGAACCCGCGCGGGATCTCCCATCAGGGTCGGGTGGCGGCAGGCTATAGGTTGTCTTGCCGTTCTCATCCAATAATTCGACCTTGGGATTACCGGCTGCGTCGACGGTCATCTTGATTCGAGCTCTTCCCTTTGCGTCGGCAAGCAGCAGAACCGCTGATCTGTCAGATTGTTTGCCCAGAAACACGCGCTGCGCCCCCCAGTCCTCGCTCAGCTTTTTCGCGGCGGCATCACGTTTCGGGCCGGGCTCCATTTTCTGAACTTCTTCGGATCTGTCGTACAAGTCGGCCAACGAATCGTCGGGATGGTCCCATACCTTCATGCCGGCCGAACGTAGACCATTGTCGTCGTCATAGGAAATGGCGACCGTCTGGTCGTGGTTGAATTGATCGAAGGCAAGCATGGCACCGGCAGTGTACTTGCCATCTCGGGAGCGCCCGCTCCATACGAGGCCGCCCTGCTCGTTGCCTTCCCTGTTATAGAAAACGAGCCCGGGCACGCCGTGGCCTGATTCGCCACTGCGCTTCATGGTCCGTCCATTGAGTATCGGAGGCGGAAAGCGACTCGCATTGGTGATGACCAAGTCGACCTTGCCGTCCGGCTCTACGACATTGATGCGCTCGACATCGATCTCGGCAAAGACCTTCCTGTGGTTGGACCGGAAGCCAGTCAACAGCAGGACGCCGCAGACAATCGTCAGCACCCCGGCATAGCACTTGAGGAAATAGACATCGCGGGCGATCTTCGAGTCCATATGCGCAGATTCCTCTCAGTTGTGAGCGACACATACTGATACGCGCAGGCGCGGGCACTCGGTTCCACCGCTTTTAGTCGCTCTGCGCGAAATCGGCGTTGGGGCCGTGGGCCTGTGGGACAAACTAGCGGCGTGTGCGTTCGGCTTCGGCGGCGAGTTCGCGGGCGATCTCTTCGATGAGCTGGGGCTTCATGCGCTCGGTCACCTTGTGGACGATCATGGCGATGGTGTTGGCGTCGAGCGAGGTAGTGGCAGCAGCGGCCGGAGCCGCAACTGCGGGCTCGGCGGTAGCGCCGACGGCAGCGGCCATGGCGGCGGCCAGTTCGAAATCGGAGTGGGTTTCGGCGACGGGCGCGGGAGCGGCGGCCACCGGTGCAGGCTCCGACTCGGGTTCCGGCGCGGGCGGTTCTTCGACCGGGACGGGCTCCACCGGCATGTCGGCGACGGCGGCCTGCATCTCGCGCGCAATCTGCAAGGTTTCTTCCGCACTGGGCGCAGCCTGAACGGCAACCGGAAGCGGGACGGGCTCGGGTTCCGGCAGAGTTTCGGGTTCGGCGACTGGCGCAGCTTCGGCGGGCTCGGCGGCTTCCATCATTTCTGGAGTGAAGCCGCCCGGCATGACCTCGGCGCCTTCCACGCCGAACTTGGTGGGGAAGGCGGTGGCCATTTCACTGGCGTCGGTGACCAGAGCGGGATCTATGGCGTGGGCGACTTCGCCGGCCTGGGGGGCGGAAGTGAACTCGACCATGGAGTCGGTGGCGTGTGAGGCCGCGGGCTTGGGTGGGGCTGCGGGCGGGGGAGGCGGTGGGGCAGGCGCCGGCTCTTCCCCGAACATGTCGAGGCCGAAGGCCGGCGAAGCGGCCATTTCGTCGGGGACACTGACTTCGGCGCGACGCGGCGCTTCCTCTACCGGATGTTCATCCGCCGCCTCCTTCCACTCCTGGTAGGAGGCGTCGGGGAACTCGGAGACGGCGGGCGCGGCAATTTCCACGGTCTCGACAGGAGGCGGAGGAGGCGCGGCTGCGGCAGCCAGCTTCTCCTCGATCTTCTTGATGGCAGCGACCAGGTCGGTGGGCACGAAGGGCTTGACGATGACGCCATCGGCCTTGACCTTCTCCGCGTCCTCGGGGTTGTAGGGCTCCACCTGGCCCACGGTGAGCACCACCGGGATTTTGGCGGTGGCCGGGTCGCCTTTCACGCGCTGGCAGATCTCCAGGCCGGTGTAGCCGGGCATGAAGATGTCGAGGATGATGAGGTCGGGCTTCTCGGAGGCGATCTTCTTGGTAGCGGCAGCGCCGTTGGAGACGGCCACCACCTCATAGCCTGCCTCCTCAAGGATCTTCTCGCCCATCTTCTGAGCGGTCATGCTGTCGTCGGCGAGCAGAATCTTCAGCGCCACGGAAGTTTCCCCGATGGAAGGAGAGAAAGTTACTGTGTCCTGCGGCACAAGTCAACCAAGGAAGGTACTAGAACTTCCGTGCGGGACGAGGAGGGCAGTCGCTAGTGGTCAGTGGCTAGTGCGCTGGCCTAGGTACTTGCGCAGGTAGTGGAGTGTGAACCACAGCATGAGGATGGTGAAGGCGGCGCCGCCGGCGATATACAGCCTTTCTCGCTCAGGCTCGCCGGCCACGTCCAGCAAGACGAACGCGGCTCCTGGATACTGATCCTGGAGGCGATAGGGAACGGCGTGGGAATCGCGCCGGACCAGGCCCACGGCGGGCTGAGCGCGCCGGCCGGGGCAATCGATCTCGCCCGGAAAGCGCACCAGCAGGACCGGGTCCGCTTGCGAGCCGGTGACGGGGACTACGGTGCGGGAGACGCGGCCGAAGATCAGCCGCTCCTGCCAGGAGTGCTCGAGTTCGACCCGCTGATCGCAGTGCCAGTCTCCGTCGCGAAGCTGGACAAAGCTATCCTCGCGGAGCGAAGCAACAGCGGCCATGGAAACGGGAAGGGGAGTGTCCTGGCGAGTCCGATACTCGGAGGCGAGGGCCAGCGTCATCCACAGCATGAGGCCGATGCCGAAGAGGCCGATGCCAACACCGATGAGCGGACGGCGCTCCAGCAGCTCGGTGAATTCGGGGCCAACGTGGATCACGAGGCCCGACTAAAACGGAACGATCTTGCGCAGACCCTTCTTCTTCTTCTTCTTGCTGGTGGAGAACGAGTCGTCGTCGTCCTTCTTGTCCTTATCCTCGTCCTGGCCGTCCTTGCCAGCTTCGGCCTTGGCGGGAGCATTCTCGCCCGCCACCTGGTCGGTGTTGGCATAGTTGATCTGCGGGGGCGCCTCTGGAGCTACGCTCGCGCCCTCCGCGGGCTGAGTGGAGTCGTTGATGCGCGGCTGCGAGGAGGGCACAGGATCGTTGGCCGGGGGCGCGCCGCTGCGCACGACCTCGGCGGAGACGGTGCCGGTTCCGGTGGACGAGGCCTCCTCGATGGTGCGGGTGGTGGCGCGGATGATCTCCGGCGCGCTGGTGAGGGCCGGTTCCACCATGGTGGGTTCTCCGACCTTGGTGGCGCGGGCCATGTCCGGGCTGCTACGCAGGTTGCCGAAGAAGCGTCCGACCATGCCGGTGCGGCCGCGGCTCTCTTCTTCCGCCTTGTTCAGTGCAAGCGCCTCGGGCGTAGGCTCGGGGATGGGCCGCTTCATCTCGGCCAGCCGCTCCTTGGCGTCCTCGACGCGCTCGGTCACCGGGTAGCGGGTGAGGATGCGGGAGTAGGCCTCGGCGGCTTTGTCGGTGTACTGCTGAATAAGCCGGGACTTGGCCAGCTCGTTGAAGCCGCTGGCGCGGGCCATCTCCACCTGGCGCTCGTAGGCGGTGCCGAGGATGTACAGGGCCTCGGAGGCGCCGCTATAGAGCGGATAGGTATCCACCAGCGATTGCAGGCGCGCGACGGCCGCAGCATACGACTCGCGCGTCTTGAAATAGAACCAGCCGATGCGGAACTCGCGCTCGGCCAGCACTTCCTGCACCTGCAGCAGGCGCTCGCGCGCTGGGGCCAGGATGCGCTCCTGGTCGCTGTCCGGGAACTGCAGCAAGAGCTGCTTGTACTCTTCCTCGGCGCGCTTGGCGTGGGTGAAGTCGCGGTCGGGCTTGGCCATCTGCCGGTAGTGGATGTCGGCCACCTTAAGCTGGGCTTCCGCAGCCTCCGGCATGTTGGGGAAGAAGGTGATGAAGTCCTTGTATTCGATCTCGGCCTGGGCGAGCGCCGCGGAGCCGCCTTCCTGGTACCAGGCGTCGCCCACCGCCAGCTTGGCGCGGGCTACGTACTCGGATTCGGGATAGGTGTTGATCAGGGTCTGCAAAGTGAGGCGCGCGACGTCGAACTTGTTCTTCTGCAGGGCGGCCATGGCACGGTCGAACAGGACCTTGTCGGGCTGCTTGGAATCCAGGTCGGCCAGCGGGTTCTTGGTCTTGTTGCTGCAGGCGGCAAACGACATCACCAGCGCCGCCAGAAGAAGCGCGCTCAAAGTTCGACGAAGCATCATCCACACACCACCTGGAAAGAATCGGAGGGTCACGGTGCTCAGAGCCAATAGTTTACCTTCGGCGCAGCGCCACTGCCAGTGGGAAGGAGGAATTCCTGGGACCATCAGACACGCTGCAGGGTGGCTTCACGGGCCAGTTTCAGCAGGTCCTGCACGTTCTTCTTGGGGTCGCCCTTGCCGAAGACGGCGTTGCCGGCCACCAGGATCTCGGCGCCGGCACGGACCACGTCCGCGATGGTATCCGCCGCTATGCCGCCATCCACTTCAATGCGGAAATTTGCTCCGCGCGCCGTACGCTGCGCGGCCAGCTTGCGGATCTTCTCCAGCGAGCCGGGGATGAACTTCTGGCCGCCGAAGCCCGGATTCACCGACATGACCAGCACGAAATCCACGGCATCGAGCACGTCGGCGAGGGTTTCCACCGGAGTGGCCGGGTTCAGGACCACGCCGGGAGAAACGTCGCGGCTGCGAATCATCTCCAGGGTGCGGTGCAGGTGGCGGCAGGCTTCCTGATGGACGGAGATCCAGTCGGCGCCGGCGTCCGCAAATGCGGGAATGAACTGGTCGGCGTTCTCGATCATCAGGTGGACGTCGAGCGGGACGTCGGTGGCCTTGCGCAGCGAAGCCACCACCGGCGGGCCGATGGTGATATTGGGAACGAAATGGCCGTCCATCACGTCCACGTGCAGCAGGGTGGCGCCGCCTTCAATGGCGGCGCGAGCCTGCTCGCCCAGCCGGGCGAAGTCGGCCGACAGGATGGAGGGCGCCAGCTCGATCATCGCGGCAGGATTCTACCATGCATCCATCGCGGCCCTAGGGGCGCTCGCTGCGCGGATCCTCGGGAGCGACGGCGCCCATGTGACGCTCCATGTGCTCGAGCAGCGTGCGCCACATGTCGATCTCCAGCTCGAACTGGTGCTTGAGCGGCGTGGGCGCGTTCTGCACGAAGGCGAGATTGGTCTGCATCTGGGCGAGCAGCGAACGCATTTTCTTCAGGTCGGAGCGCGAGGCTTCGAGCTGCTCCGGGGTAGCGTGGGCGCCGCAGGTGGCGGAGTCGGGGTTGCCGGGTGAAGCCTTCTGCACTTGCGGCGGTTGCGCCGACTGGCTCGCGGCCACCGGCGTGAGCAAAGAAACACCGAGCAGGAAGAGGGCAAGCGCTTTCATGACATTCTCCTTGGCTGAGGTGCGCGATCGGACCCTTCGCGCCGGTCCCGTACAGAATCGATTTTCCCACCTCAGGGGCTAGAGCCCGCTCGTTGAAAGAGTCCTTTCGGCACAGCTAAAGCTGTGCCCCTCCGAAAAAACCCTTCATTGCAATTTGGCGTATTCGGCTTTGGCTTCTTTGAGAATGGGGAGGTCGGGGTCGGCATCTTTCCAGAGGGCGAAGAAGTCCTGGTAGGCCTTGCGGGCCGCAGAGGCGTCGCCTTGCAGAGCGTAGGCACGGGCCAGACCGACCCGGGCCGAGACTAGGGACGGGTCCGCCGGGAAGTTCGAGTTCACCTTCTTGAGCGCCTGCTGGAACTCCGCAGCTGCCTCCGCTCCCTTCCCCAACTTCAGGTAGGCGTCACCGCGCAGATAGTTCACGCTGGGGTCTGCGCCCTCGTACGGCCGCGCGGACTCCAAAAGCTCGATCATGCGCGCGGGGTTGTTGCGGCGCAGCTCGATGATGGCGCGCACCCGTGGGACGTCCATCTGGTTCAAGACGGTGTCTTGCGGATAGCGCCGGGCCAGGTCATCCACCAGGGTCTGGGCACGAGCAAGATCGCCGCTCAAGGCGAGGATGGCAACCGGGAAGGCGTTGCGTCCGCGTTCCATCTCCAGGCCCTGTTGCACCAGTCTACGGGCCCGGTCGTGGTTGCCGTAGACAGCCTCCGCAGCGGCTAGAGAGAAGAGTGTCTGCGCGCCGGCGCCTCTTGTGCCGCGTCGCGCGAGGGCTTCGACGCTGCGACGCGCGAGGTCGCGCGCGCGGGCCATGCGGCCGTAGTAGGCCGCCGTTGCAGCTTCGAAGCCTAGCATGTCGGCCTCGAATGGCTTGCCACGGGCCCCCTCTACCTCGCGCTGCATGCCTGCGGCGTCGCCTTCCAGGAACGCAGCGAAATAAAGCCCGAAGTGGGCATAGGGCGCATCCTTGTCTTGCGTCAGCATCTTCTGCAGGATCGCCTTGGCCTCATCGAAGCGCCCCAAAGAGGCGTAAGCCTGGGAAAGCTGCAGCAGGGGAAAGGGATGGGTTGGGTTGACCTCGTTGGCTTTTCTGGCCTCCTCGACCGCCCTGTCATACTGGCCGAGTTGGAGGTAGAAGATGGACAGATTGTTGGAGGGAGTGTAGTCGCGGGGATACAGCCGCTCCCAAAGCTCGTAGGTCTCCATGGCCTTCCGCAACTCGCCGGTAACGGAGGCGTAGTAGTGGGCGGTGATGTACAGCTTCTCTTGCTCGCTCACGCGATCACGGAGCTCGAAGGCTTTCTTGCGGTAGATCTCGGAGAGATCGCTCTCGCCCAAGTTGCCGTAAACCGTACCCAGGCGGGCGTATGCCAGGGCGAAGTTGGGATCGAGCTCGATGGCCCGCTTGAAGAAAGGGACAGCATCCAGCTCACTCGTAGCGCGCGTCTGCTGACCCAGGCTAAAGGCCTTCAGAGCCTCGAGCGACGGAGTGGTGGCGTCCTCGATGGGTGTGTCCAGCCGGCGGATGGAGTTGAGCGATTCACCCAGCTTTTCCCGCATCCGCGAGGCTGCCTTGCCCAGCGCACTGAGCACCTGTTCCTTGCCGGCGGCTTCGACCTGCTCGCGGGCGAGCGATTCGCCGGTCTGGCAGTTCTGGGCGTCGAGCGCGATGGCGTAGTTGGATCCCAGGCTGGCGATGGAACCGGCGAGAATGGCCTTGCCACCCTGGCGCTGACAGATATCCCGGGCCAGGCTGGCCGTCACTCGCTCTTCCGGCGGACGTCCCATCAGGCCCAACGCTTCGCGAATCCGCTGCTCAGGGAGGATGTTGAGATAGGGCGACTGGCCGAGCTGCACGGCCAGCGCCTGCTTGAGAGTGTCGTCAAAGACGGCGTCGCCGGTAGTGTTGACGAAGTCGGCGAGCAGGATGGTGTCACGCTCGGTGAGCGCCGGGGAGCGGCGCGGCGAGAGGAGCAGCCAGCCCGCGGCCACCGCGACCACGGCCAGCGCACCCGCACTCAGCCACTTCCAGTTCTGCTTGGCGGCGGCGACGACCCGTGAGCTGCCCGTGGGCCTCGCTTCCGGGGCGGGGGCGGCAGCGGTCGCAGAGGTGGTTCCGCCGGTGGCCGCCGCAGAGGCGACGCCGCCGGTAACCGGAACCTCGCCGCTGAGGGAGGCTACGCGGCCGGAGTCGGTGTCGCGCTTGAGGCGCTTCAGGTCGGCGCGCAAATCGGCCGCCGACTGGTAACGCACCTCACGGTCTTTCTCCAGCGCCTTGCTGATGATGTGCTCCAGCTCGGCGGGCAGGTCGGGGTTGATGCGGGCGAGCGACGGAGGAGGCTTGTGCAGGATGGCGTCGAAGAGCGCGGCGGTGGTATCGCCGCGGAAGGGCATCATGCCGGTGGCCATCTCGTAGAGCACCACGCCGAAGGAGAACAAATCGGTGCGGCCGTCGAGGGACTCGCCCAGCGCCTGCTCGGGGGACATGTAAGCGACCGTCCCCATGGCCACGCCGGGGCTGGTGAGGTGCTCGGGCGCAGCCGCGGTGACGTCGCGCGAGATGTCACCGGATGCGGACGGCTGCGAGCCGGTGGACTGCTTGGCCAGGCCGAAGTCCAGCACCTTGGCGTGGCCGCGCTTGGTGATGAAGATGTTGGCGGGCTTGATGTCGCGATGGATGACGCCTTCGGCGTGGGCGGCGTCCAGGGCGTCGGCGATCTGCAGGCCGTACTCGAGAATCTGCTCGGTCTTCAGGGGGCGGCCGACGATGCGGTACTTCAGCGTTTCGCCCTCCAAATATTCCATGGCGATGAAGTGGCGGCCCTGGTGCTCATCGATGTCGTAGATGGTGCAGATGTGGGGATGGTTGAGGGCGGAAGCGGTGCGGGCTTCGCGCCGCAGGCGTTCCAGCGCCAGTGCGTCCTGGGAGAGACCTTCCGGCAGGAACTTGAGCGCCACCTTGCGGCCGAGCTTGGTGTCCTCGGCCTTGAACACCACGCCCATGCCGCCGCCTCCCAGCTGCTCCAGGATGCGGTAATGCGAGATGGTTTCACCGAGCAAGAGAAATCTCCGAGTCGGGCATGTTATGTCGCGCTCGGCGGCGAGTCAACGAAGCCTGACAAGGGGAGCGCAGCGAGGTATGATGCGGCGGAAGTTCGCACTACTTCCGTGAGCCACCTGGGTTGAGAGAAGCGGCATGAGGGCGTGGGCGTGAAATACTGCGACCGCTGTCACAGCACCTATCCCAACGAATTCACCACCTGTCCCAAGGACAGCACCGCGCTGCGCCAGACCTCCGAGCTGATGCAGGGCATGGTGATCCGCGGCAAGTACGAGATCGTGGAGAAGATCGGCGCGGGCGGGATGGGCTCGGTGTATCGCGCCAAGCACCTCGCCTTTAACGAAGTCCGCGCCATCAAAGTGGTTTCGAGCCGCCTGCTGGAAGACGAGAGCCTGCTGCGGCGCTTCAAGACGGAAGCCATCGTCACCCGCAAGCTGCAACACCCGAACGCGGTGCGCGTGGACGACCTGGACACCACCGACGATGGGCGTCCGTTCATCGTGATGGAGTTCGTGCAGGGACGCGACCTTCGCAAGGTGATCGAGCAGGAAGGCCCGATGCCGGCGGGGCGCGCGCTCGGCATCATCCGGCAGGTGTGCGCCGCGCTCGATGCCGCGCATGCCCTGGGCATCACCCATCGCGACATCAAGCCGGACAACATCCTGCTGGTGAAGCAGCCGGACGGCTCGGAGACGGTGAAGGTGCTGGACTTCGGCATCGCCAAGGTGCGCGAAGGGGCGATGGACGTGGGCGCGGGATACACCGCCACCAAGACCGGCATGGTGGTGGGCACGCCCCAGTATCTTTCGCCGGAGCAGGCCCTGGGCAAGAGCGGCGACGCCATCGACGGCCGCTCCGACCTCTACTCGCTGGGCATTGTGCTCTACGAGATGCTGACCGGACAACTGCCCTTCGAGTCAGACACGCCCATGGGCCTGCTGCTGCACCATATCCAGACGGTCCCCCGGGCGCCGCACGAAGTGCGCCCGGACCTTGGGATTTCTCCCGGCCTATCTGCGGTGCTGATGCGGGCGCTGGAGAAAAACCGCGACCTGCGATTCCAGACGGCCGGCGAGATGCTGCGCGCGCTGGAGCAGCCGGAAATGTTCGCGGGCACCGCCGTGATGGGCTCGGATGTGCTGGGTCCGCCCACCCTGCGGGCCACACCCGCCGGCAGCGGAACCCAGATGTACACCACGCCGCCGAT